>DASZRP010000304.1:0-6887 GCA_035548895.1 Puia sp.
CGACACTTCCATCAATAATTTTTCGAAATCGGTGCGCTGTTCAACACGCGTATTTTCGATCGAGTATTTTACATTCTTGATCGGCGTGAAGATGGCGTCGGTCGGAATGTATCCGAACACAGCGTCCTTCGGCTTATTGTCTTCTGCAGGCACATAACCCCTGCCCTTGCCGATGGTGATCTCGATATCGAGACGCGCAGAAGCGTCCATGGTGCAGATCAGCAGGTTCGGGTTCATCACCTCGAAACTGGGCAGGCCTTCACCGATATTGGCAGCCGTGAATTCGGTTTTATTCTTAAGACTGAGCGTTACTTTTTCCTGAGCCACTTCGTGATCTACCTTCTTCTTGAAGCGAACCTGCTTCAGGTTGAGGATGATCTCCACCACATCTTCCGTAACCCCTTTCAGGGTAGCGAACTCGTGGTCAGCGCCTTCGATCTTTACACCGATGATCGCATATCCTTCCAGGGAATTCAACAGTACGCGGCGCAGGGCATTACCGATAGTCACGCCGTAACCGGGCTCCAACGGACGGAATTCGAATTGCGCTTCGAAGTCGGTCGCTTTTTGAAGAATGATTTTGTCTGGTTTCTGGAAATTTAAAATGGCCATATTTTAGCTTTCGATTATTTATGAATGATGATACGCTTACTTGCTGTACAACTCAACAATCAACTGCTCCTTAATGTTCTCCGGAACACTTTCCCTTTCAGGATAGGCGATGAACGTGCCTTTCATCTCGGACTCGTTCCAGTCCAGCCAGTTGATCTTGGTGCCCTTGCCCCTGGCCGCACTGGTAATGCCGGTATTGCCCTGGGAAGAAGCCTTGAGTCCGACGATATCGCCGGGCTTGAGCTGGAAAGAAGGAATGTTCACCACTTCACCGTTAACGGTAATATGTTTATGAGTGACCAGCTGGCGGGCGCCTGGCCGGGACGGAGAAATACCGAGGCGGAACACGGTATTGTCAAGACGCGCTTCCAGCAAACGGATCAGGTTTTCACCGGTAACCCCTTTACGGCGGGCCGCTTCTTCGAAAGTTTTGCGGAACTGACGCTCAAGTACACCGTAAGTGTATTTGGCTTTTTGCTTTTCTTTTAACTGAAGGGCGTATTCACCCAGCGTTTTACGCTTGCGGGTGGCGCCATGCTGTCCGGGAGGATTGCTGTTCTTGTTCAGCCATTTTCCATTGCCCAGGATGGGCTCTCCGAACATACGTGAAATCTTGGTCTTCGGACCGGTGTAACGTGCCATACTTTGTTTAGATTTTTAGTACCCGACCAGCATTATGAAAAATCTTAAAATGAATGCTGATCAGCTTTTATTTAATGTGGAAATGTGCTGATGTGGAGATGTGAAAATGAAATTCATTTCCACCTATACATATTTCCACATCTTCACATTCTCTTATACTCTCCTCTTCTTCGGCGGGCGGCAACCGTTGTGCGGCAGCGGCGTCACGTCCCTGATCATCACCACTTCAATGCCGTTGTTGGCTAAGGAACGGATGGCGCTCTCACGTCCGGAACCGGGACCTTTCACGTAAACATCCACTCTCTTCAAACCGGCATCCAGTGCGGTCTTTGCTGCATCGGCGGAAGCCATTTGCGCAGCATAAGGCGTGTTCTTCTTGGAACCCTTGAATCCCATTTTGCCGGCGCTGCTCCAGGAAATGAGCTGACCGTGCTTGTTGGTAATGCTGATGATGATGTTGTTGAAGCTTGCCGAGATATGCGCATCTCCGTAAGCGTCCACTTTCACCACTCTTTTCTTCGCAGCTGCTTTCGCGCTGGGTTGCTGTTGTGCTTTTGCCATGAGTCGAACTAAGGTAATCTGGTTTTTTAAATGATATCCCGCCTGAAGCGGAACCGAATCAACCCTCCTCCCGCACCCCGGTATCCGGTGTTGATTCTGAAACTGGTGCTTATGTAAAAGCATCCCTGCGGGATGCCTGCTTTACTTATTACTTCTTCGGCGCCTTCTTCTTGCCGGCAACCGTTCTCCGTTTTCCTTTACGGGTACGGCTGTTGGTGCGCGTACGCTGACCGCGAACCGGCAATCCCTTACGATGGCGAACCCCGCGGTAGCACGCGATATCCAACAAACGCTTGATGCTCATCTGCACTTCGGAACGCAAAGCGCCTTCCACCTTCAATTCATTGGTAATGATATTACGGATGGCATTGAGCTCATCGTCGTTCCACTGCGACACTTTCTTGTCCACGCTGATCCCGGCTTTATTCAGGATATACTTGGCCGTGGAGGGGCCAATACCATAGATATAGGTGAGTCCGATTTCGCCTCTTTTGTTTTTTGGTAAGTCTACACCGGCAATACGCGCCATCTTTTATTTTTTACTGTTTACTTTAAATGTTGATCCATCATTAACCCTGACGCTGTTTGAAGCGGGGGTTCTTTTTGTTGATGATATACAGCTTTCCTTTACGGCGTACAATCTTACAATCAACGCTGCGCTTTTTTATGGATGCCCTCACTTTCATACAAGTATCTTTTTGCTTTTATCTATTTGTATCTGAATATTATCCTGCCCCTGGTCAGATCGTAAGGACTCATTTCCACCCCTACCTTGTCGCCTGGCAGGATCCGGATATAATGCATCCTCATTTTTCCCGAAATCGTCGCCAGAATTTCATGACCGTTCTCCAGCTTCACCTTAAACATGGCGTTAGAAAGTGCTTCTACAATCGTACCGTCCTGTTTAATAAGCGCTTGTTTAGCCATAGATTTTGGGAGCGCAAAGATAGTATTACTCTGCGAAAGAATAAAATTTCAGGTAATAAATATCCGGTGAACCGGCAGCGCCGGCCGGAAAAGGGGCAAATCTAAACGAAAAACGGCTAATCCCGGGTCAAATCCACTTTGGTCATCTGATGGTAATGGTTCTGAAGCTGATGAACACCAATAGGTTCGGTGATCTGGCGGTGATCTTCCCGGTACCAGATCTCGAAATCATGGAACCGGCCTTTTTCAGGCAACAGGATCCGAAAAGGGCCCCGGGCGTACTTGACCGAGCGGTCGCCGTTTTCCTCCTGGCTGAAATGCAGCTTCCGGAGTTGTTCGTCGTCCAGCGGGATCGAATAAAGATCGGCGGGCGCATACCAGAAATCCTGGTCGCCATGTTCCACCCGGACGAGCTTATCCTCGTGATCCAGCTCCGTTACCTGCCCTTCAAAACGCTGACCCTCGTAATCCACCTGGACCAGGTCGCCGGGCCTGACTTCGTGAAATTTGATCATAATGGTAGCAATTTTAAGGATATGAATATAATTATTTAATGTGGAAATGTGGATATGTGTAAATGGATTTTCATTTCCACATTTTCACATCTCCATATCTCCACATTTCCACATTCACAACGCTCGTCCCACCACCTCTCTCCCCGGCCAGGGAATGGTTGCCAGCATAATGATCAGCGCAATGAGAAAGAGCCAGAATGCCCGCTTGTATTTCACCGGATCGCTGACCGGCTTTCTCACCACGCCACGCGCCAGGGTGATCAGGATCACCGCAATGATCATTCCCGTGGGATGCTCGACCCAGAAAAAACGATAGAATTTGTCTTTCATCAGCTCCACTCCTTCCGGCAACCCTGAGCTCAGGATACCGTAACGTCCGAAAAGAAGCAGGATCAGCCCGATCAGCAGCGTGGTATGCGCCGCGATCAGGGTGAACAGCCAGAGTCGTGCGTCTCCCTCCCGGAGCTCGTATTTTTTCTGCCAACCTATAAAACTGCGTATAATAGAAGCGATAAGCAGGACGAGAATCACCCAGCGAAGTATGCTGTGCAGTTGTAAAACTACCCCCATAAAAGAAAATTTAGGGTGAAATTAAAGCTTTTCCAGTTGCAACCCCTTAGAAAACAGGGAGAATGATCGTAAGTTTGTAGATGCCCGTTATGCTCAACCGCTGGTCGATACCCGGACTTTTATCCCTTTTCCTCATGGGAGCCTGTGGAAATACGCCGGGCTCCGCTTCGGTTTCACCCCTGGATACCAATCCGGCTTTCGCCGGCATCAACGACAGCATCCGCGTCGATCCGAAGAACCCCACACTCTATCTGCGACGGGCGGCCCGCCTCGCCATGGCCAATGAATACGGGCTGGCCTACCCGGATTTCAAAAAAGCCTGGTCGCTCCAGCCCGGCCTCGAAACCGTAATCCCCTTTGCTGCCAGCCTGCAGGTCCTCGGGCGCCATGCCGAACGGCTGGAACTGCTGAAAACAGCGGAAAGCCGCTTTCCCGATAACCCCCAATTACAGCGTCTGCTGGCCGACGCCTATACCAGCGCCGGAGATACCGGCTCTGCCCTGCGGCAGTACGCGCAAATCCTGAACCGCGACTCCGCTGATTTCGAAACCTGGTATGAACAGGGGCTGCTGCAGGAGCAGCTTGGCGACACGCTGGCCGCACTTAATTCATTGCAAAGAGCCTATTCGCTGAAAGCGGTGGACGACTATGGGCTTGAGCTCGCTCATCTCTATGCCGAACAGAAAAACCCGAAATCGCTTGAGATCTGCAACGCGATCCTCGACCGTGATTCCGCCGATCAACTTATCGATCCGCTTTTTATCAAAGGCATCTACTATTCCAATACCAAACAGTATCCGAAAGCCTTCGCGCAGTTCGATTCCTGCATACGCCGTGACTGGAAGACTACCGATGCCTATATCGAAAAAGGAATCGCCTATTTCCGGATGCAGGATTATTCGTCGGCGCAGCATACTTTCACCATGGCCACAACCGTTTCCAATACCGATGCCGATGCGTATTTTTGGCTGGGCCGCTGTGCAGAAGCAAAAAACCAGAAAGACGATGCAATGCGGTATTACCGGGAGGCGCTTGCGTTAGACAAAACCCTGGTCGAAGCGAAGGAACGGATGGAACGATTAAGTAGATGACAGTTAGTAGATGACAGTTAGCAGATGACAGATGACAGTAGATAGCAAATAGTTGATAGGCTTTAAATCGAGGTTAATCTGTTTATGTATATAAAATATTATGAACTTGCATTTCATCTGTCATCTGTCATCCGTCATCTCCCATCTGTCATCTATTAACTATTAACCAACTATGCCACTCGTTGCTCCCTCCCTGCTCGCGGCCGACTTTCTCCACCTGGACGATGCCTGTAAACTGGTGAATGAAAGCGAAGCAGACTGGTTTCATCTTGACGTAATGGACGGACGTTTCGTGCCGAATATCAGTTTCGGCATTCCCGTGATCGCATGCATCCGGAGGGCTGCAAAAAAAATCTGCGATGTGCACCTCATGATCGAAGAACCGGAAAAGCTCACGCCCGATTTCAAAAAAGCAGGAGCCGACAACCTGATCGTTCACCTGGAAACCTGTCGCAACCTGCATCGCAATATTCAGCAGATCCGCTCCCTCGGTATGAACCCCGCCGTGGCCATCAATCCCCACACACCGGTTCACCTGCTCGAAGATATCCTGCCCGATCTTCACCATGTGCTGGTGATGACTGTGAATCCGGGTTTCGGAGGACAGACCTTCATCCCCCATTCGCTGGAGAAAGTAAAAGAGCTTAGAAAAATGATCGTGAAAACCGGAAAGCCCATCCTGATCGAAGTGGATGGCGGCATTACCGAAGAAAATGCGGGAGCGCTTGTGGAAGCGGGCGCCGACGTGCTGGTTGCCGGCACCACCATATTTCACGCAAAGGATCCCAGGCAAGTCATACACGTACTCAAAAATAGTTAGGCCTGTATGCGCTACCAGCTGGCCAGATGGGCGGAGCACCGCATGCATTCGAAGGCGGCCCTTCGCAAGTGGAAAGCGTGTCTTATTATCTTGCTACTGCTCATTCCCGGCATCACGCTGCTTGCCCAGAAACCACAGGCTTATGTGTCCGGGAAGATCGTGGACGAAAATGAAAAGCCCCTCAGCGGCGTATCCATCGTGATGCTCGGAAAAGAAACCGGCATCCTCAGCTCCGACTCCGGCACTTTTCGTTTGCGCGTACCCGTTGACAAAGCCTTTGCCCTCGTCTTTTCTTATACCGGCTACAAAACGATTCAGCAGAATTTCCTGTTGAACGACAAAGAATCCGAAAGAATAACGGTACGCCTCGAAAGATCCGGACAGGCCCTGCCCGGCGTTACGGTAAGCGAAGAACGGGACCGCCGCGAGGCCAGCCTGATCCGCCTCAATCCGAAGGATGCCATCAATATCCCTTCGCCCACCGGCGGCATCGAAAGCCTGATCAAGGTTTTTGTCGGCTCAACCAATGAACTCACTTCGCAGTATTCCGTGCGCGGCGGCAACTACGATGAGAACCTGATTTACGTCAACGATTTTGAGATCTTTCGTCCTTATCTGGTGAGCAATGCGCAGCAGGAAGGCCTGAGCTTCATCAACCCGGAAATGACCGCTAACGTCAATTTCTATACCGGCGCCTTCCAGGCGAAATACGGCGACAAGATCTCTTCTGCGCTCGACATTCAGTACAAGAAGCCAAAACAGTTTGGCGGCAGCGCCTATTTAGGCCTGTTAGAACAAGGGCTAGAGCTCGAAGGCAGCTCGAAGAACCGGAAATTCACCTATCTCGTCGGACTTCGCAACCGCAGCAATAAAAATCTGCTGAGCTCGCAGGAAGTCAAAGGCAACTATGTTCCTTCTTCCACGGATGTGCAGGGACTGTTCACCTACCAGCTCAATGAGAAAAACTCGATAGAGCTCTTTGGTGTGTATTCTAAAACTGCGTTTAGTCTGATACCTGAGTCCGCCCAACTCACCACAGCGGTATTCTCCCCTTATTTCTCTACCAACCTGGCCCTCGACGTTTTCTTCAACGGGCAGGAGAAGGACCGCTATGAGACCGGCCTCATCGGGTTAACCTGGAATCAGCAG
>DASZRP010000305.1:0-5502 GCA_035548895.1 Puia sp.
ATTTTGCCCACCCCGTCAGCGGCCTGGCGCGGGAACGCAGCAACAAGACCTTTGGCTACGGCGATGAAGTGGTGACCACCGGCGGCAGCGGTTTTGGCATCATGGCGATCGTCGTCGCCACGGAAAGACACTGGATCTCCCGCGACACTGCGGTAAAGCACTTACTCAAGACCGTTAATTTCCTGCTCAAGGCCAATAGCTATCACGGCATGTTCCCCCACTGGATGAACGGTTCAACAGGTGTAACCATTCCTTTCTCGCGGAAGGACGACGGAGGCGATGCCGTGGAGACTTCTTTCCTGTTTGAAGGATTGCTTTGCGCGCGCCAGTATTTCAACCGGGATGAACCGCTGGAGCGGGAGCTCCGCAACCGCATCAACTGGCTCTGGACAGGAGCGGAGTGGAGCTGGCATCAGCGGGACGGCGGCAATGCTTTCTTCTGGCACTGGAGCCCCAACAACGGCTGGAGCATGAATTTCGAGATCCGCGGCTGGAATGAATGCCTGATCACCTATATACTGGGTGCTTCCTCGCCTACTTATCCTATTACGACCGACGTCTATTTTAAATGCTGGGCGGAAAGCAATCATTTCCTGAACGGCCGCACCTATTACGGGGTGGTATTGCCGTTAGGCTTTCCCTACGGAGGACCGCTTTTCTTCGCCCATTATAGTTTCATGGGGCTGGACCCGCACGGACTGAAAGATCAGTTCGCCGATTACTGGGAACAGAATTATAACCATACCCTGATCAATTACAAACACTGCGTGCTGAACCCGAATCATTTCAAGGGCTATGGCGAGAATTGCTGGGGACTAACGGCCAGCGATACCTACAATGGCTATAATGCGCATTCGCCCGACAACGACCTCGGCACCATCACGCCAAGTGCAGCGCTTTCTTCTTTCCCGTATACGCCGGAATATTCCATGAAGGCCCTGCGGCATTTTTACTATGATCTCGGAGATAAGATCTGGGGGCCTTATGGGTTCACCGATGCCTTTAATGAAACCAAGAACTGGTGGGCCGAAAGTTATCTCGCCATCGACGAAGGGCCCATCGTCTGCATGATCGAAAATTATCGCAGCGGCCTGCTCTGGAAATTGTTCATGAGCTGCCCGGAAGTACAGCAGGGACTGAAGCGGCTGGGCTTTGAAAGTCCCTGGATTAAATAATCGTTTTCTTACCCAATGCTGAATTCATGAAAACAACAAGATGCTTTTACCTTCTCGCCGGTCTTCTTATTGCCATACTCTACAGCAATTCTCTCCCGGCGCAGTCGCCCGGTTATCCCAACGATATACGGCCGGTCGGCATCATTCCGAATCTGTCCGATTCCGCATTGCTGGAAACTGTGCAAAGGCAAACCTTCCGCTATTTCTGGGACTATGCGCATCCTGTCAGCGGCCTTGCAAGAGAAAGGGACAATACGGTTAAGGCTGAATATTACTGGGATTATATCAACGAAGCTTACGATGAGCCCAATTTCAGCCGGCATACTTTCGGTCCCGAAGCCTGCGCCATCGGCGGCACGGGCTTTGGTATTCTGGCAACGATCGTGGCGGTGAACCGCGGATGGATCGGAAGAGATACCGCCCTGAAACGCTTGGTGAAGATCGCGGACTTCTTAACCAAAGCCGACTGCTATCACGGCATCTATCCTCATTTCATGAATGGCGCCACCGGGAAAACCATTCCGTTCGGGAGGCTCGACGATGGGGCAGACATCGTAGAAACCTCTTATCTCGTCATGGGCCTTCTCTGCGCAAGGGAATATTTCAACGGAAGCAGTCCGCTCGAAAAATATTTCAGGAACCGTGTCAGCCAGATATGGTCCGTCGCGGACTGGAACTGGCACAGCAATGGCAGCGATAAAATATTGTACTGGCACTGGAGCCCTTATAACGATTTCGATATGAATTTCCCGGTCTACGGATGGGACGAATGCCTGATCACTTACATTCTTGCCGCATCGTCGGAAACCCATCCCATATCGAAGGAGCTGTATGAAAACTCATGGGTGAAAAGCGCTTCCTGGGCAAACGGAAAATCTTATTATGGCATCAAGCTTCCCTTAGGGAACTTCGATGGCGGCGGCCCGCTGTTTTTCGAACAGTACACTTTTATGGGCATCGATCCCAATGGCCTGAAAGACGATCACGGAATAGACTATGCGGAGCAAACCCGCAACCATACCCTGATCAACCGCGCCTATTGCATCGCCAACCCGAAAAAGTATAAGGGCTATGGCGCCGACTGCTGGGGACTAACGGCAGGCGACAGCTACAAAGGATATGTAGCTCATTGTCCCGAGGTAGATCTCGGCGTGATCCAGCCCACCGCGGCGCTTTCTTCTTTTCCCTATACGCCGGAATACAGTATGCAGGCACTGCGGCATTTTTACTACGACCTGGGCAATAAGATCTGGGGGCCTTATGGCTTTGCGGATGGATTCAGTGAAACCAGGAACTGGTATGCGAAGACCCATCTCGCAATCGATGAAGGTCCTATCGTCGTAATGATCGAAAACTACCGGAGCGGGTTGATATGGAAATTGTTTATGAATATTCCGGATGTCCGGAACGGATTAAAAAAACTGGGCTTTCAAGCTCCATCGCTGAACTGAAATTCCTGCATGATGAAACAAAGAATTGCTGTTATTGCACTGAGTCTCGCGTCTTTAACCATGGCCCTGCCGGTTCAGGCGCAGACGGTCACCGGTTCCTCCCCAAACGGTCAATCCACCTATTGCAATCCGATCAATATCGACTATGGTTATACGCCGATCCCGAATTTCTCCGAAGCGGGACGTCACCGCGCCACTGCCGACCCCACGATCACGCTGTATAAAGGCGATTACTATTTATTCTCGACGAACCAGTGGGGTTACTGGTGGAGTCATGATCTGCTGAACTGGCATTTCATCCGCCGTTCCTTTCTCAAGCCCTGGCACCATGTGTACGACGATCTCTGTGCGCCGGCTACGCTGGTATTGGGCGACACGCTGCTAGTGATCGGTTCCACCTACACCAAAAACTTTCCGCTCTGGATGAGCACCAACCCGAAACAGAACGAATGGAAAGAAGCGGTCGATTCTTTTCAGGCCGGGGCCTGGGACCCTGCACTTTTCTTAGATGACGACGGCAGAATTTATCTCTATCATGGTTCGAGCAATGTGTATCCTATTTACGGCTGGGAAATTGACCGGAAGACCCAGCAGCCGATCGGAGAACATAAGGAGCTGATCCGGCTGCACGATGACATTCACGGATGGGAACGCTTTGGCGAGTATAACGATAACAACTTTCTCCGTCCCTTCATTGAAGGGGCATGGATGAACAAGCACGACGGGAAATATTATCTTCAGTATGGCGCGCCGGGAACTGAAATGCGGGGTTATGGCGACGGCGTGTATGTAAGCGATCATCCGCTGGGGCCTTTCACCTACCAGGCTTCCAATCCTTTCTCTTATAAACCCGGAGGCTTCGCCCGCGGCGCAGGCCACGGCGCCACTTTCCAGGACCGGGCAGGGGAATGGTGGCATGTGTCGACCATGGTGGTGAACATGAAAAATAATTTCGAGCGGCGTATCGGCATCTGGCCGGCAGGCTTCGACCGCGACGGCCTGCTCTACTGCAATACGACCTTCGGCGACTACCCGCTCTACCTGCCTTCGGCAGCTCCGGGTCATATTCCGGGCAGTTTTACCGGCTGGATGCTGCTGAACTACAACAAACCGGTACAGGTTTCGTCTACCCTTGGCGGTTATGAAGCCAATAATGCTGTGGACGAGGATATCCGCACCTACTGGAGTGCGGCCACGGGCAAGGCCGGCGAATGGATACAGACAGATTTGGGCGCCATGGATACGGTGCGCGCCATCCAGATCAATTATGCCGACCAGGATGTGGACACTTCTTTTCTTGGAAAAATCGCAGGGATCTACTGCCAGTACCGGCTTTGGGAGTCGGCCGATGGGCAACACTGGAAGATGCTGGTGGATAAAAGCAAAAACAAAACCGATATCCCGCATGAATATGTGGAACTGCCGCGACCGGCAATAACGCGTTATATCAAACTGGAGAACATGCACATGCCCACGGGTAAATTTGCCATCAGCGGGCTGCGCGTATTCGGCCATGGAAGCGGAAAACGGCCCGACAGCGTTTTACATTTCATCGTGCTGCGCAGCGAAGAAGACCCACGCAATGCGCTGATCAAATGGTTTACGGTCGACAATGCGACGGGCTATAATATTTTCTGGGGCATAGCGCCGGACAAGCTATACAACAGCGTGATGGTGCTGAACGACAACCAATATTATTTTAAACCGATGGATAAGGACAGGATTTATTATTTTTCCATTGAAGCTTTCAATGAAAACGGTATTTCCCCGAAAACCCATCCCCTGGAAGTAAACTATAAAAACGATTGAAATGAAAAGATCCTGTCTGGTTTTTCTTGTCCTCCTTTTCTGCGGCAGCCTGTTCGCACAGCCTTTTATCAACGATATCCGGGCTTTTAAGAAACAGGACAGCCTTCAGCCACCGCCCGCCAACGCTATTCTCTTCGTGGGCAGTTCCTCCTTCCGGTTCTGGCATGATGTAAGTGATTATTTCCCCGGCTATACCATCATCAACCGGGGCTTTGGCGGTTCCACACTGCCCGATGTGATTCGTTATGCCAACGACATCATCATTCCTTATCATCCCAAACAGGTCGTGATCTATTGCGGCGAGAATGACCTCGCTGAGTCAGACACGGTGACCGCGGCAATGGTGTTCGAGCGGTTTAAGACCTTATTCGAGCTGATTCGCGAGCAGCTGCCGGGAGAACCGATCGTGTTCATTTCCCTGAAACCGAGCCCCAGCCGGATGCGCCTCTTCCAGAAAATGAAGGACGCCAACCTGCTCATCAAAACCTATTGCTCGATACAGGACCATGCCGATTTCGTGGATGTCTTCTCCAAAATGCTGGGCGAAGACGGTTCACCCAGAAAAGAGCTATTCCGCGACGACATGCTGCACATGAAACCGGCCGGCTATGTGATCTGGCAAAAAGAAATTCTTCCCTATCTCATCAAATAATTCCCATCAGCCATGTACAGACTCCGGATACTTTGTTTTTTACTGATCGTATCGGCCGGCCTTCGCGCTCAGGATACGAAGATGGACGCCTTCATCAATCAACTCATGAGCAAAATGACGATCGATGAAAAGATCGGTCAGCTCAATCTCGTTACACCCGGCGGCGCAGTCACCGGCTCCGTGGTTAGCCAGGATGTGGACGGCAAGATCCGCCGGGGCGCTGTGGGCGGCCTGTTCGGCATTACCGGTCCCGACAAAGTGCGGCAGGCGCAGGAGATCGCGGTAAAAAACTCGCGACTCCATATTCCCCTGCTTTTCGGCCTCGACGTAATCCATGGTCACAAGACCGTATTCCCGATCCCGCTCGCCATTTCCTGCAGTTGGGACACGGCATTGATAGCACGCAGCGCCCGCA
>DASZRP010000306.1:0-4861 GCA_035548895.1 Puia sp.
GTTTTGCCATCTTTCAGCCGGATCACTTTATCAACCGCCAGCTCGGGCGAATCGAAAAGCTTGGAAGCAATATTATAACCCAGCACTACGGAATTTGCACCGCGGTCGATTTCCGTTTGCTGAAGATAGCGGCCCTGCCCAATATCGAAGTGCTCGATTTTTGCGAACTCTTCACCCACACCGTAATAGTTCACATTCGACAGCACATTGTTTTCATATTCGGCATTGGCGTTGGTCTGCGTAAAGAAAGTAATATTTTGAACGATGGGCACCCGTTGCCTGATCTCTTCGACTTCTGTCGACTTCGGGACCGGACGGTTCACGAATCGCCACCAGGGATAGTCATTCGTGTTCATCCATTCCCATTTATCGACGATCACGGCATTGCTGCCCAGGGCATTGATCCCGTCTTTCACCGCAATCTTCATGCTGTTGATCGTGGCCAGCACACTGATGATGCAAAATATGCCGAAGGTGATGCCCAGCAGGGAAAGAAAGGTCCTCAGCTTGTTGGAACGGAATTCCGAGAGGGCCATTTTCAGGCTGGTCAGGATAATATTGAAATAACGGGACAAGGGTATGTCTTTGATTCAAAAAATAAATATCGGACAATTTTAGCAATCCGGCCAGCCGTTCATCCCGAATAAGACGGAGAGGATGTTAAAAAAAGCGGGCTGACCACTGGCGGCTGAACGACATGCCGGGGTTGATCCGCTCAATGCCTTCTTTGCGCTCAAGCTGTTGGCTGCTGTTCACCACATCGGCAATACCGCACCATGGCTCGATGCAGAGAAAATCAGCATCTTTTGCCGACCAGATGCCAAGGAACGGGAATTCGCCCATCTGGAATTCGAGGCCGTGCGGCGTCTTCGAAGAAACCAATGAAATGGATGAAGAAGCAGGGTATTTGAACACCAGGGCGTCCTGGTAAAACAGCGGCTTCACCAGGTTGAGCCGGTCCGTATCGTTCAACAATGGAATGGGCTGGGTTTCGATTAAACCATCCGCAGAAATCGGCCAGCGTGAAAGATTTTCATTTTCATCGAAGCGGAGGTAGTAATCAGAAAATTCTGTTCCGGGTACCAGCGGCACGCGAAAAGCAGGATGCGCGCCTACGGAAAAGAACATAATGGATGAACCGGTGTTTTTTACCAGGTATTCAGTACGCAGCTCGTTCCCGTCGATGGTGTAGCGTACCCGGAATTGGAAATCGAAAGGATAGACTTTTTTTGTTTCCGCATCGCTGGAAAGCAGAAAGGTTAAAGCAGCAGGTTGCTGTTCTTCCAACTGAAAGATCCGGTCGCGCGCAAATCCATGTCGCGAAAGCTGATAAGCCTTTCCCTGAAAATAATAGGTATTATCTTTCAGCGTACCGACAATGGGAAATAATACCGGCGAATGTTTGGCCCAGAAATCCGGATTGGCATCCCAGAGGTAATCGAGCTGATGGGTCTTATGAAAGATACGCTGCAGTTCGGCGCCTTTGGGCGCGATGTCGATTTTTAGAAATTCGTTTTCCAGCGTAATCATGGGTGAATGGATATGACTTTATTTATAACTTATAACCAAATTCTTTGTCGATCGTGTGTAGGAGATATTGCTTTTTGTCAGAGGACCATTCCCAGAACATGGCGCCGGCGAGCTTACGCTTTTTGATATAGTCGCATTTGTCCCTGATCGATTGTTCGTCGTCGTAAGTGACAAATTCTTTTTTGTCGGCGTTGTACAGATAGGGCGCATTGGCTTTTGGGTCCCAGTAGCGCACAAAGCCGTTCATGTTGACCAGACTGTCCTTGAGATAGGTATACCCACCGGCGCGTTCGCGGCTGGTGGGAATCTGATAGAGCCCGTTGTTCTCACCACTCTTTACGATTTTTCCTTTTCCATAGAAGGGCATGCCCAGCACGACTTTTGACAGGTTGACGCCGACCTTTTGCAGGTTGGTGATCGCTTCATCCGCGGAACTGATATAGGGCATGTCGTTCGGCGTATACAAATTGGATTGATGTCCCGCCATATTATCATAGCCATCCATATCGTAGGCCATCAGGTTGATGTAGTCTAGGTATTGCTGCGCGACTTCCATCTGGGTATGCTGTAAATATTTTGGCGAGTTGCCGATAGCGGTGGTGACAAAATATTTCCTACCCGTTTGCGGAGTGAGTGCATCGAGTTTTGAGCGAAGCTGTTTGAAAAGATTGGTATAACCGATCCGGTCCTCCGGGCGGTAGCCATTGCTGTCACCGATCATGCCAGGGTATTCCCAGTCGATGTCCACACCATCCAGATTGTATTTTGAAACGATATCGGCAGCGCTCTGCGCAAAATTTGCCGTGGAGCTGTCGGTAAATACCGCATCGGAGAAGTTCTTACTCCAGATCCAACCACCGATGGAAATCAGGATTTTCAAATCCGGATTGATTTTCTTTAGTTCATTCAAGACCCGGAAGTTGATGGTATCCGTTTTTTCATTGTGCAGCCAGGCGCGATTGTCCTTCACATCCACAAAAGCATAGTTGATATGGGAAAGCCCTTTGGCGTCGATTTCCCCGGCATCGATATTGGTCCCCCTGAATCCGCCAATATAGCCTATGATCACCGGTTTTGCTTTCTTTTGCGCTGCTGCCGGGAGGTTGTTTGCCATAGTAAAAATCATGCACAGGCTAAACAGGAAAAATGATCGTTGACCGTTCATGGCTTCTGATTTAATCTATTCGTTTTCTTTTCAATTTAGGCATAAATAATGAAGGGCAAAGAGATTATATTGCATGCATAATGCAGAAAATATTTTTAATAATGACGATCGGCATCAGCTTCTTTTGCTGTTCCTGTGCTGATCCGGTTCCGCCTGAATATCTGGGCATTCGGGATCTTCGGTTTGACAAATTGGATATGGACGAATCGAAACTGCACACCGATCTGGCTTTCTTCAATTCCAATCCGTTCAGCATGGAGCTGAAAAAAGCGGATATCAATGTCTTCCTGAACGATCAGCTCGCGAACCATTATACGATGGATTCCACCATTCAGATCCCGAAGAGGGATAGTTTTTTAGTGCCGATTGATTTGCGATTGAATCCCCGGATGCTCCTGGGCAGTGCCATTCAGATGCTCATGAATAATAATCAGGTGAAGATACGGCTCGAAGGAACGGTCCGTGTGAAAAGGAGCGGGGTCGGATTCACCGTGCCCATACATTATGAGGAATTGCAGAAGCTGGATATCGACTTCTGAACCGGATGTCCTTCGCATTTATTCCGGTTCTTCCGGGTTAATTCCTCAATGTCAGTTCGATGGCCCGAATCTTTTCTTCCGTATCGGATTTTTTCTTTTTTTCGAGGGCGACGACTTCCGGCTTTGCGTTTTGCATGAAGCGCTCGTTGGAAAGTTTTTTGTTCAGGCTTTCCAAAAAGCCCTGGTAGTATTTCAGTTCTTTCTCCAACTCCAGCTTTTGCCTGCCCTGGTCAATTTTCCCGCTGGTCTCGAAACCGAGCTGATAACCCATAAAGGGGATCCGGTGCACTTCCGGCCCGAAGTCCTTCGTTTCGAAATCCAGTGCCGCTGCATTAAGCTGCCGTCCCAGGATGCGGTACAGGCTTTCCGATGAACCGAAGACTTCCCGGTCGATGAAGAGGCGAGTCAGCGGTTCGCTGTTCTTCAACTGATGCTGCTGACGGAACTCACGGCTAACGGTCAGGAGCATCTGCAGCCGGTTTGCTTTTTCGAGTATGGACTTATCGAAAGTTCCGGGCTGGCTATACTGGCGTATGCAAAGATCGTCTCCGTCGGCCCGGTCACGTAATAAATGGTAAATCTCCTCTGTAATAAAAGGCATGAAGGGATGCAGCCAGTGCAACAGCTCTTCAAAAAAAGAAATAGTCCGGTCGTAAACAGCTGCCGGCATGGACTGCCCGAAAGGCGGCTTTACCCATTCGAGATACCAGCTGCAGAAATCGTCCCAGATCAGGGAGTAAAGGGTCTTTAATGCTTCGCTTAGTTTAAACCCGGTGATCAGTTGCTGCATTTCGGTTTTGGCCTCGTTCAGCCTATGCTCAAACCATTGCACGGCGAAATGTCCGGCTGTTTCCGGTTCATCCGTTGCCACGGTTTTCTCTTTCCACAGCCTGACCAGCTTCAGGGCATTCCACAGCTTGTTGTTGAAATTTCTGCCCTGTTCCAGACCGGCCTCATCGAATAAAAGATCGTTGCCGGCAGGAGATGAGATCAGGATGCCGAAGCGGACGGCATCGGCGCCGTATTTATCGATCAGTTCGAGCAGGTCGGGCGAATTCCCCAAACTCTTGCTCATCTTCCTGCCAAGCTTGTCGCGAACCATGCCGGTGAAATAGACATCTGAAAAGGGTTTTTTCCCTTCATACTCCATACCGGCCATGATCATGCGCGCAACCCAGAAAAAGATGATATCCTGGCCAGTGACCAGTACCGAGCCCGGATAGTAATAGCGGAGATCGGCGTTGCCCGGCGAAGTAATTCCCTTAAACACTTCCATGGGCCATAGCCAGGAAGAGAACCAGGTGTCGAGTACGTCTTCGTCCTGCCGCAGGGATTTACCCGGTTCCAGCGGTCCAAAGCCGGCCTGATAGGCTTTGATGGCTTCGGCTTCATTTTCGGCGACAACAAAATTGTTTTTATCATCGTACCAGGCAGGGATCCGCTGGCCCCACCAAAGCTGGCGGGAGATACACCAGTCCTTTACGTTCTCAAGCCAGTACTTGTAGGTGGCGAGGAATTTCTCACCGGGGTGAATACGGATGGAACCGTTCAGCACCTGTTCCAGCGCCGGACCAGCTAAGGGTTTCATTTTTACGAACCATTGTGTGGATATGCGGGGTTCCACGAC
>DASZRP010000307.1:0-8331 GCA_035548895.1 Puia sp.
CGCACCCAAAGGAAATTTTGTTTTTAATGCCGCTACATGCTGGTGGAGCAAACTGCTTTCTTCTCCGCCGGGATATATGGAACCACCATACCGGTACTTTATCGAGGGAGATCAACGGGTGCAGCGAATGACCAGAAACCTGCTAAACCGGATGATATCCGTGGATATAAAGAAATAAATCCGAATGGTATGGCGAAAGGCGCTCTGCTGTATCCGATCAGGTGCCAGGTTTAAAACGGTCAGCAGCCATGCCTTTATATGGCAGTCTGCAGGTGAAGAGATGACCGCTGAGTGGATACTGCGCAAGCTGCTCAGTTGTTAAGCCGGTTTTAGCCGTAGTGATGAATGCCTCGTCCAGGTTCTCACCTCCGAAAGTGATAGAAGTTACCTGCGGCGCCGGTACCGGTAGGGAAGCGAGTAGATCGCCGGTAGCCGGATCCCAACGCCTCACGGCAAAGCCATTCCAATGGGCAATCCATAACATCCCTTCGTTGTCAATGGTCATGCCATCAGGCATCCCCAAATTCACCGGAATGCGAATAGCCGTTTTCTCAAATTCGATTTTGCCGGTTTCCAGATCAAAATGAAAAGCGTCTACTTTATAGGTGGCGCTGTCAATAAAATACATGTGCTTATGATCCGCCGGCCAGGCCATGCCGTTTGAGATGGTGAGCTCATCCAGCTTTTTCCGAACGGCCAGCTTTTCATTGATCATGTAGAGTGAACCGGTCGGATCTGTACAATTGAAATTCATGGTTCCCAGCCATAGCCTGCCTTTGGCGTCGCATTTTCCGTCGTTGGCCCGGTTATATACCAGATCTTTTTCGATATCGGCCAGCCAGTGCAGCTCGGCCGTCTGCACATCAAACGCTGCGAGGCCTTCCTGCAGAGCAACGATCAGGTTATGCTCTTTTTGCAACGCAACCATGCCAACGAGCTGCGGCAGTTTCCACCGGCGAACCGTTTTTGATGGCCATTTCATTTCGAATAAATGGCAGTCTTCAATGTCCACCCAATACAAACATCCGCTATGGTCATCCCATACAGGTCCTTCGCCCAAAAGGTTTGAGCCGGCATAGGCTACATTGCACTGATCAAAAAGAATTTCCATTTATTCGAATACTACGATCTTCCAACAATCGGTTCACGAAATGTAAGGTCGCTGTCGGTTTTCGGTTTGAGGAAATCGAAATCGCAACCTTCGTCCGCCTGCAGCACTTCCCGAATATACAATTTCGGATATCCTCTTTGATGTTGGCTTGCCGGAGGCTGCCATGATTGCTGACGCTGGTTTAGCTCTTCTTCAGAAATTTCCAACACAAGCTTTTTGCCAGCGATATCAAGGCTGATCTGGTCGCCGTTTTTTACAAAGGCGAGCGGGCCGCCTGCGGCCGCCTCCGGCGCTACATGCAGGATAACGGTTCCAAAGCTCGTTCCGCTCATTCTGGCATCGCTTATCCGCACCATGTCGGTTACGCCCTGCTTTCTCAGTTTTTTGGGTATGGGTATCATTCCCCATTCCGGCATGCCCGGCACACCTCTCGGGCCTGCATTGCGAAGGACCAACACGGTAGAGGCATCAACAGGCAGATCTTCATCCTCCACTTTGCTCAGCATCTCTTCATAGCTATTGAACACATAGGCAGGGCCACGGTGTTGAAACAGTTTTGGCGAAGCCGATGCCACTTTTATGACGGCTCCTTTGGGTGCCAGATTGCCCGAAAGAATGGCGAGTGTGGGCGCCGCGCAAATCGGATCGTCTAAAGATCTTATAGTATCTCTGTTTTTTATTTTGGCGGTTTTGAGCTCTGTTCCAAGTGTTCTCCCCGTATAGGTAATCACTTCAGTATCCAGCAATGATTTCAATTGCAACATCACTGCGGGAATGCCTCCGGCTTTGTCAAAATCATCCATCAGCTTTGATCCGGCTGGTTGAATGTTTGCAATACAGGGGATGATATTTCCCCATTCATTGAATATGTGGGGATACAGAGAGAGATTCAGCCTTCCGGCTATGGCTGTCAAATGAAGAATGGCATTGGTGGAACCGCCGAGGGCCAGGCATACGATAACTGCATTTTTAAAAGCCTGTAACTTCAAAATATTTGAAGGACGTAAATCTTCATCGACCATTTCCACGATGCGCTTTCCGGCCAGCCTGGTCGCTGCGAATCTTTTTTTACTGTGAACAGGCAGGCTGCTCAGCCCTAAGGGCATTATGCCCAGTGCTTCCAGCAGAGCATTCATGGTGGAAGCCGTGCCCATTGTGTTACAGCTGCCGAAACCGCAGCTCAGGGCCTTGCCGATTTGCTCCCATTCGTTCTCCCGGATCTTGCCCAGGCGGAGATCATCCCAGTATTTCCATAAGTCGGTTCCGCTGCCCAGGCGTTTATCATTATATACCCCCACTTTTTTGGGGCCGGCATTCAACTGGATACAGGGAAGATTGGCGCTTACCGCTCCCATCAGTAAACCAGGGACTGTTTTATCGCAATTGCCCAGCAGCACGACGCCATCGATAGGATAGGAGCGGAGATTTTCTTCCACGTCGATCGATAATAAATTCCTGTACAGTCCTGCCGTAGGCTTCATTAATTCCTCGCCGAGAGTGATGACGGGAAACTCAAGCGGAATACCACCTGCTTCCCGGATTCCTTTTTTCAATTCCTCCGCCACCAGGCGAAGGCTCATATTGCAGTTATTCAGCTCGCCCCAGGTGTTGGCAATGCCGATGACCGGCTGCCCGTGGTAATGATCCATGTCAATACCGCTTGATCGCAGTGCTCCTTGGTGCAGCAGACCGGTCTCATTGGCGCCCCAAAACCATTTATGGCTGCGCAGTTTGCTTTTATTATCCGTCATAGAATTCAATCAGTAAAATTGATTTTCCAATGGGCCGCCCTGCGCTTGTTTGGAAGATTTTGATTGTCTGTATTCCCAAACCGTAACGGCCAGTGTGCTCAACAGTACCAGGAGGCCGCCGGCTATTTCCATGGCATTCAGTTTTTCTCCCAGCCATATAGCTGCAATCGGGAGCGCAAAGAAGGCAATGAGAAAATTGGAAAGAGCCACCTGGATCGCTTCCAGTTTTTTAAGCGCGGTGAAAAACAGGATCATGGAAAGAAAATTGTGAAAAACAGTCAGCAGGATAAGGCCCGTCCAGGTGTTGGCCGTAAATTCGGTTATTGGCGCCAATTCTTTCCATTCATATCGCCATACAAGTGGCGCCAGGAGGATGACCATAAAAATATAAGTGTAAAACAGCATCTCCATCTCGGTATAGTCGGCTGCAATTTTTTTGCACATTGTGTTATAGAATCCACTTCCCAATACGCCCGCAAAAATCAGCATATTTCCCAGCAGGTACCGGACACTGAAGTTTAGTCCGGCGATATCCTTCATGGAACAAAGCGTTACACCAACGATAGCCATGGCAAAACAGACCCAGCGCAGGCCGTTCATTTTTTCCTTCAGCAGGATCACTGCTAACAGGGCCGATATAACCGGCAGGGTCAGATTGATGATGGCGGCATTGCTGGCCGTAGACTGCTGTGTGCCCAGGGTCATCAGTACTTGTGCCGGAAACTGGCCAAATAGGGCGAGCACGGCAAAGATCTTCAGGTCGCTGAGTTTTCTCTTTTTGTTTTTTTTGATGTCCTTATAAACAAAGGGCGCCATGAAAAGGGTCGCCAGCAACATGGGAATAAAAACGGTGCTGAATGCGCCTATCTGATCCTGCACCAGTTTGATGCAGGTAAATTGCAACGACCACATCAGGTTACACGAAAACAGCGCGATCCAGGAATAGTAGGCTTTTTTCATAAACGTTTTAGCGATTGCCGGAAATACTATTTTTTATTTGGGAATTTTAGCAATAAGCAAGCTTTAAATTGCCGGGTATTACGGGTCAATCTATTTTAAGATTCTTTCCAGAGTATGATCAGTGTTAAGAGTATAATTGTTTACAATAATACTTATTTTTTGTAAACAAGACTTAATTTTACTTAAACAATCTATCACTTTTTTAAATTCTGATATGAGCCATAACAAACGCTTTTTGCATCAGCATGTTTTAATTACGGGCGCGGCGAGGGGAATAGGTCTAAGCATTGCACGTTCTTTTGCAAAAGAGGGAGCAACGCTGTCGCTATTTGACAATAACGAGGAGAATCTGAAGAAAGCGGTAGAAGAACTTTCGTCCGGTGAAACCCTGGTCAAGGGTTATACCGTTGATATCACTTCTTTTGAAGAGGTTAGGGAGGCGGTGGAAGATGCTGACCGGAGAGCGCCGGTGTCTGTGCTAATCAATGATGCCGGTATAGCCTTTGAAACGCCATTCCTGCAGATTGAAGAAAACGAGTGGCGAAAAATTATAGATGTCAACCTGACGGGAATGTTTTTCGTCTCGCAGTGCGTGTGCAGGCTGATGGCCAAAAGGCAAAAAGGCGTTGTAGTGAATATGGGCAGCAAGAATGGATTAAACGGGGAATTTGGTTATGCCCATTACAATGCTTCAAAAGGGGGCGTCATCATGCTCACCAAAACGATGGCTCTGGAGCTCGCTCATCTTGGTATCCGGGTCAACGCCGTTTGCCCCGGCTACATAGAAACGCCAATGTCGAAAGAAATCGATCCTCCCGAATTTGTAAAAGCTTTTGCAGACCGCTACATACCGCTGAACAGGCCGGGAATTCCTGAAGAAGTAGCTCCGGTCTTTTTGTTCCTGGCCAGCGATGAAAGTTCTTTTATCACCGGAGAAGTCATTATAGCCGACGGGGGACAGCTCGCAGGTCAAAAAGCCGGCGCCGATCTGTTGAAGAAAATAAAACAGTAGAGGATACGGCAATAAAAGGTTAATGAAAAAGGTCAAAATTTTTTCAGTCATTTTTCTCATATTCATATTTGGCGCCGTATCGCCGGATGTGAATGATGATCCCGAAGCCAGGGGATTAGCATGGGTTAAAAAGGAAGCTCCTGTTTTTATTGATGCTCTTGGACAGCTCAGGGAAACCCTGAACACTTTGACCAAAGGAGATGAGACATCAATAGTTAATGCAAGGCTGGCCCTGGCAAATTGCAGGATCTCATACAAAAGAATTGCTTACCTGGTTGAATATTATTTTCCTTACGAAGCAGCTATTTGCAATGGACCACCGGTTATTGATCCGGAAGAAGATGAAGTAACCGTGCCAGCCGGCATGCAGGTCGTAGAATCGTGGTTGTTTGAGCCAGATCCATCGATCTATCGATCGCAATGCCAGGCACAGGCTGACTTGATGATAAAGGCAATGCGTGGAATTTTGCCGCATATCGGCAGTTTGCAAACCACCGGGGCTGCTTTTTTGCAAAGCCTGGATTTGGAGCTTATCAGAATCATGACGCTTTATCTGGCGGGTTTCGATGCTCCCAGGTTAAAAACGGGCGTTGCCGAATCATATCAGTCCTTCCACGCCATAGAAATAGCGGCCTTACCGTTTTGTCATGATCCGGTTCAAAAGAAAGAGATGGGTGATCTGTTTTTGAAGGGAGAGGCATTTTTGAATTCGAATAACCGGTTTAACTCTTTCGACAGGCTTGATTTTTTAAAGCGGTTTGCCCTGCGTGTCCAGGAATCTCTGCGGCAGATGATGAACGCATCAAAGGGCCCGGAATCCGTTTATACCGCGATTGATAGTCATGCCGGCAATATATTTGATGCTCATGCTTTGTCGAAAAGCGCATTTCCTCATGCCGACTTTGGAAACGAACCGGCCATATTGAAGCTTGGGCACGAACTGTTTTCGGAAAAGGCACTGTCGAAAAATCGCCAAAGATCATGCGCGAGCTGTCATAACCCCGCTTCCTATTTCATGGATGGGTTAAAGAGAAACAAAGCGCTTGACGGTTCCGGTTCATTGCCCAGAAATACGCCAAGCCTTCTGTACTCGGTGTATCAGTATATGCAGTTTTGGGATGGCAGGGTAAGCAGCATTGAGGAACAGGTTGCCGCTGTGCTGAAGAATGAGAGTGAAATGGGTGTTTCGGAAAGCCTGATCGTTGACAGGCTCCGGAAGGATAAAACATATGCGGAGGCTTTCAGAAAAGTGTGGCCCGCAGACCCGGAGATAAATCTAAGGCATGTGACCAGCGCGCTCAGCGCTTACGTGCGATCCTTAACGCCATTTACCTCCCCATTCGATGAATACTTAAAAGGGAATGACAAGGCGCTGTCTTCTTCGCAAAAAAATGGCTTCAATCTTTTTATGGGAAAAGCGGGTTGCGGAACCTGTCATTTTGCACCTTTATTCAACGGACTGCTGCCACCGGCATATACCAATACGGAATTTGAGGTGACCGGTATGATTGCCAACGGTAATTTAGAGCGGCCGGTTACCGACAGTGATTTGGGCAGATATAATGTAGTGCCTGTTCCTGAATACCGGGGAGCTTTTAAAACGCCCACGGTAAGAGATGCAGCTGTTACTGCACCCTACATGCACAATGGAGCATTTGCAAGCCTGGACACACTGATTGAGTTTTACAATAAGGGGGGAGGCGCTGGTCTGGGACTGGATATTCCGCAACAAACGCTTTCGCCTTCTCCGCTCCATTTAACTGTTCAGGAAAAAAGGGATATTGTTGCCTTTATCGAATCGCTTACTGACAGGCAAAGCCACCCCTAAAAAACGGACAGCGTTATATTTCCTGCAAGGCTTCCCTCGTCATTTGGAGGGTATGATAGATATCATCTTCCGAGTGGGCATAACTGATGGAATTTTGTTTGCAGGCAAGCGGTATTTGATAAATGCCTTTTTCAATTAATCGTTTTCTCAGACTAATATCCAGGTCAAAATCGTGGTTCATTAATATATCGTGAAGATCCTTCGGAGCTTGTTCACAAAAATAAACGCAGTAAGCCGATGCGTTCTTTGCAATCACGGCGGGTATGCCTTTTTCAAGAAACAAAGGTTCCAGCCCTTTATAAAGCAAATTGCTGATATAAGAAATATGCTTGTAAACTTTTGGATTTTGCAAGACAGTTAAGGTGGCAATGGCCGCAACCGTGTTAAGGGGATGGGCATTATAAGTTCCGGCTATCAGAACACGCTTTTCTGCATCTTCTGCGTCAAACAGCTCCATGATTTCCCTTTTGCCGCCGATAATTCCTATGGGATAACCGTTGGCAATAGCCTTGCCGAAAACGGAAAGGTGGGGCCTGACATTAGCTACGCTTTGATAACCTCCCAGCGCCGACCGAAATCCTGTCTTGACCTCGTCAAAAATACATACAACGCCATAGGTTTCGCATAAATCGATCAGGCCATCGAGATAACCGGGATCCGGAGAAATCACCCCAATGTTTTGCAACACCGGTTCTGTAATTACACAGGCTACAGGATATTTTTTCATTACATATTCAACAGAAGCAAGGTCATTGAAATTGATGCAATGAATCAATTCTTTTGCGGATTCCGGTATTCCCGCTGAGGCCGATAAAAACGGATATTCACCGGGAGAAATACGGGGCCCGATTTGTTCGAAAGCAGGAAGCACCTGCCGGGCCACATCGTTATGCCAGCCGTTGTATCCACCGACCATTATAATAATGTGGTCTCTTCCCGTATAGGCGCGGCTGAGCCGGATGGCATGCGCAGTGGCCTCGCTGCCTGTATTGGTAATTTGAACCAATTCCATGGATGGTATGACATCGCACAGCATTCGCGCCAGTTCAACCTCCAGTTCATTGGTGCTGCTTCCAAAAAGAGACCGCTGTTCCTTGATTGCCGTCACCACGGCGTGGTTTACCGTTTCGTCGTTGTGCCCCAGCAGAAAGGGTGCAAAAGCAGCATGATAATCAATGTACTCCTTTCCATTTTGATCCCATATTTTGCTTCCTTTGCCTGTCTTAAAAACGATGGATGGATTGACTTTCCGGTTTAGGGAAACGACCCCTCCGGCGATGTATTTTTCTCCCTCCATTAAAATTTCTCGAGATTTGTCCAGGTTGTCTTTGGTAAACGTCATACTGTTAATCTTTGCTTCTGTGGTTTAATTTGTTTACAAAATATCGCTTTTTATCGTAAACAAAAATTATTGTGAAAAATGTAACATGCTCCATCGGGGTCATATTCAGATGTCCAGGAAATCCTTGTTTTCCATTTTGGATTCGTCATCCTGAAAGGAGAAGGGTAACTTGAAAGAGCAGAGCGAACTGAATGTCCATTAAGAAATCCTAACTGAATAATTTTTTCCGGTTAAATGTTTTTTGTTTACAAAAATACACTATTTTAGTATTCAATTACTGCAAGCTTCTCAAATAGCAGGCAATTATAAAGCCCGTTGTTTTTACAT
>DASZRP010000308.1:0-13884 GCA_035548895.1 Puia sp.
CGGCGCAACCAAATGCGAATGGTGCCTGCTTGTTAACGGCAAAAAGAAGAAAATTATTACCAAGGGTATCAGCCCTTATTTTTTAAGCACTGAAGAAATTATTGCATTACTAAACAAAGAATTGATTCCAAAGCTTAAACAAAACGTTATTGAAAATGTATTTTTTTACGGAACAGGATTAAAAAATAGTAACAACATCCGTTTTCTACGGGCAACATTAAAAAAAGTTTTTGCAAAAGCTGATATTGAAATTGAAACTGATTTAACCGGTGCCGCAAGAGCACTTTGTAAAAATGAAAGAGGTATAGCCTGTATTTTAGGCACAGGTTGTAACTCGTGTTATTATAACGGAAAAAAAGTTGTAAAAAATAGCCCGGGTTTAGGTTACGTTTTGGGTGATGAAGGCAGCGGCGCCTATCTTGGTAAAAAAGTTTTACAACATTATTTATATAACACATTTGATGAAGAGCTGATGTTTGCTTTCGATAAAAAATATAACACCAATGCAGATGAAATTTTAGAGCATGTTTACAAACAACCGCAACCCAATCGCTACCTGGCTTCGTTTGCCATGTTTCTTGCAGAAAACCGCCATCATTATATGATTGAAAATATTATTGAAGACGGATTAAATGATTTTTTCTTTACTCACCTTTGCAAATATCCGGAGATATGGAAGGTTCCCGTGCATTTTGTCGGGAGCATTGCCTATGGGTTCAGGGATGTTTTGAAAGAACTCTGTACTACTTATAAGTGGGAGCTGGGCAAGGTATTGAAAAAACCGATGGACGGATTGATCGCTTATCACAAATCAAACTGATGGAATTCGAAGAGACTTCCCATTAAATCGAAATGCACGATATCGAACCATATTATAACTGGCGCCACATTTACATCAGTGAAGAGGACGAACGCTCACCGTTTTACGGTCGCATTTATTCCGAATTCGAATATACTCAGGCTATCTACAACTATCTGATCCACCCTCAATGGGATGAATTCGGATCGCGCACCCTCTACCTGAAAGTGATCATGGCCGACTATGAAGAAGGATATGCGATCATCGAGCTCATCGGCGAATGGAACGACGCGATCGAGAACGATATTATGAGCCTAAAACGCGAAGTGGCCGATAAATTCATGGAGAATAGCATCTATAAGTTCATCCTGATCGCAGAAAACGTGCTCAATTTCCACAGCGGCGATAAAGACTATTACGAAGAGTGGCAGGAAGAACTGCGGGAACACCAGGGCTGGGTGGTCTGCATCAATATGCCGGAGCAGACCCAATACGATTTTCGCCGGGCAAAACTGGATCGCTATATTGACCTGGTGGACCAACCCGACTGGCGTATATATAAGCCCTTTCATCTTTTCCGGCTGATGAATGCCACCGAACAGCACCGGTTAGAGTAGTTAACCATAATAATTTTTGTCAATTATGTCAAAACAACTATTTTTGGCATCCATGACAGCAAATAAGGCATACCGGTTTTTTGGGTTTTATTTTTTCTACTTTTTTAAGAAGAGACCGGGACTGCTTTTGTTAACAGCCAATTGAAACTGAAATCTTAACAATAACAATCCCGGTCAAAAGCCGGGATTTTTTTTATCGTATATGCAACAAGAGGTCACGCGCGTAGCCATCCAGGGATACGAAGGAAGTTTTCACGAAGAAGCAGCCAGGCTCATTTTCGGCGATCATATTGGCATCCAGGCCTGCGCCCGGTTTCAGGAAGTGGTGAACGCGGCTGATCAGCGGCTTTGCGATGCTGCTGTTATGGCGATCGAGAATTCGATTGCCGGCAGCATTCTTCCCAACTATACGCTTTTGCGAAACAGTGAACTGCAAATTTCCGGTGAAATCTACCTTCAGATCCGTCAAAACCTGCTTGTCAACCCGGGAGTAACGCTTGCGGATATCCGCGAAGTGCATTCCCACCCCATGGCCATTCTTCAATGCACGGATTTTTTGAACCGCTACGACTGGAAACTGGTGGAAACTGAAGATACCGCGCTCAGTGCAAAGCATATTCACCAACGGCGCAGCAAGCATATCGCCGGGATCGCCAGTGCGCTGGCTTCCCGTCTCTTCGATCTCGATATCCTGGCGCCGGATATCCAGACCATGCAGAATAACTATACCCGTTTTCTCGTGCTCCAGCGCCGGGAAAATATCAGTCCGGTGAAAGGCGCCAACAAAGCGTCGGTTACCTTTCATACCGATCACTCCAGGGGCAGCCTGGCGCGGGTGCTTACCCTGATCGCCGGGGCCGGCATTAACCTGAGCAAGCTGCAGTCTTACCCTATTCCGGGAAGCGACTGGAAGTATAGCTTCCATGCCGACATGGAATTCGATTCCCTGGACCAATTCGAAGATGTGGTAAAAACCATTAGACCGGCAACCTCAGAGCTGAAGATTTACGGGGTATACCGGAAGGGGAGGAGTGTGTAAGGAGTTAGTGGATGACAGATGACGGATGACAGTGGTCCGTTGTCTGTCATCTGTCATCTGTCATCAATAATACATGAACACATCGCAAAGATTAGAAGGCGTCGGAGAATACTACTTCTCCACCAAGCTGCGCGAAATTGATCAGCTGAACCGGGAAGGCAAACGGATCATCAGCCTGGGGATCGGAAGTCCCGACCAGCCGCCGCATCCCGAAGTGATCAAAGTACTTGCTGAAGAAAGCGTAAAACCTAACGTGCACGGCTACCAGAGCTATAAGGGTTCGCCGGTGTTGAGAAAAGCCATGGCCGACTGGTATCGCCAGTGGTATGACGTGGAATTGAACCCCGACCAGGAAGTGCTGCCTTTAGCGGGCTCCAAGGAGGGGATCATGCATATCTGTATGACCTATGTGAATCCCGGCGACCTGGTGCTGATCCCTGATCCGGGCTATCCGACCTATCGCAGCGCCGCTTCCCTGGCCGGCGCCCGTGTCGCCACCTATCGTCTCCAGGCTGAACGGCACTGGTATCCTGATTTCGAGGCCCTGAAAGCCCTTATTGCTCAAAAACCCGCGAAGCAGGGCGATGTGCTGATGTTTGTCAACTACCCGCAGATGCCGACCGGGCAGCTTCCTGATAAAAAACTGTTTGAATCGCTCGTGGATTTTGCACGATCGAACGGTGTATTGCTCGTTCACGATAATCCCTACAGTTTTATTCTGAATGAAGAGCCGCTCAGCCTGTTGAGCGTTAAGGGGGCGATGGAATATGCAATTGAGCTGAATTCGTTGAGCAAATCGCATAATATGGCAGGCTGGCGCGTCGGCATGCTCATGGCTTCGAAGCAAAGGGTGGAGGAAGTGCTTCGATTCAAAAGCAATATGGATAGCGGCATGTTCCTGCCGCTGCAGCTCGCCGCAGCCAAAGCCCTTTCCCTGCCGGCTTCCTGGTATGAATCAGTAAACGGCCTGTACCGCCAGCGGAAAAAGGCCGTGGAAGATCTGCTCGATACTCTTGGCTGCGAGTATGCGAAAAAACAGGCGGGCCTCTTTGTCTGGGCAAAAGTTCCTGAAGGCGTTAAAGACGGTTACGCGCTCAGCGATCTGCTGCTTTATGAAGCCAACGTATTCATTACGCCAGGCGGTATTTTTGGCGAGGCCGGGAATGGATACACACGGTTGAGCCTGTGTGCAACAGAGGAGAATATTCGCGAATGTATTAACCGCGTTAGAGCGGCAGGGATCCTAAAACCGAAACAACATGTTTAACACGGTTACCGTCGTCGGCGTGGGGCTCATCAGCGGTTCTTTCAGCCTGGCGCTGAAAGACCATCAGCTGGTATCGAAAGTGATCGGTGTGAGCCGTACCGGCGCAACGGCCCAAAGGGCATTGGAACTTGGCATCATCGATGAGATACTGCCCCTGGAAGAAGCCGTCCGTCAAAGCGATCTTGTTTATGTCGCCATTCCTGTCGATGCCACCCTGCCCGTGATGAAGACGATTATGGATATGATCACCGACAGGCAGATCGTGGCCGATGCCGGTTCAACCAAACAAGCCCTGTGTGAAAGCCTGGCCGGCCATCCGATGCGCAGGCGTTTCGTGGCTACCCATCCCATGTGGGGAACCGAATACAGCGGCCCCGACGCGGCTGTGCACGATGCTTTTCGCGGAAGATCCTGTGTGATCTGTGAACGCGAACTTTCGGCCCCGGATGCCGTGGAAGCCATGGAGAAAATCTACCGTTTGCTGGGCATGAACCTGGTATATATGGATGCAAAAAGTCACGATGTGCATGCCGCCTATGTGAGCCATATTTCGCATATTACCTCGTTTGCGCTGGCCAACACGGTATTGGAAAAGGAAAAAGAAGAAGACGCCATCTTCGAACTCGCGGGCGGCGGTTTCGAAAGCACGGTTCGTCTCGCGAAAAGCAGCCCCTCCATGTGGGCCCCGATCTTTATGCAGAACCGCGAGAACGTGCTCGATGTATTGAATGAACATATCAGTCAGCTCAGAAAATTCAAGAGCTGCCTGGAAAAAGAAAACTACGAATACCTGAAGGAACTGATGGAACAGGCGAATAAGATTAAGCGCATTCTGCGGTAGGGCGGATTTTAAACAGCCCGTCGAAATTGTATGGCAAAACAAGGAATAACCGTCGCTTATCGATAATTTTGCGGGAAGCTCGTCAGGTTCTGTATCTTCCGGTTTCAGCGATTTATTTATGAACACATTCGAACAGTTAGGATTAAACCAGTCTCTTCTGCAAGCCGTTCAGGCACTGGGATTTACGCAGCCTACCCCCATACAGGAAAAGGCAATTCCCGTATTGCTGAGCGGAACCAAGGACCTGGTTGGCCTGGCTCAGACCGGCACAGGTAAAACGGCTGCTTTCGGACTCCCGCTCCTGCAACTGGTGGAGATTGACCGTCGTCTGCCCCAGGCCCTGGTGGTTTGCCCCACGCGGGAGCTTTGCCTCCAAATTGTCAGTGAGTTGGAACTGTTCAAAAAATTCCTGCCCGGCATGCACGTGGTAGCCGTTTATGGCGGCGCTTCTATCGGAATGCAGATCCGGGATATTCGCCGCGGCGTACAGATCGTTGTGGCCACGCCGGGAAGACTGATCGACCTGATTGAACGGAAAGCGATCAACCTGGAAGAAATCAGCTATGTAGTGCTCGATGAAGCCGATGAAATGCTCAATATGGGCTTCCAGGACGATATCGAATTTATACTGAAGAACACACCCAGGCGCGAAGCCACCTGGCTATTCAGTGCCACCATGCCGGCCGAGATCAGAAAAGTGAGCCGCAAATACATGAAGGAGCCCGTGGAAGTGACCGTCGGTAAAACGAATACCGCCAGCCGCAACGTGGACCATCAATACATCATTACCAATGCCCATCACCGTTATGAAGCGCTCAAAAGATTGATCGACTTCAATCCCGGTATTTATGGAATTATCTTCACCCGTACTAAAATAGATGCTCAGCAGATTGCCGAGAAGCTTACGCGTGAGGGATACGATATCGACGCGCTGCATGGCGATCTGACTCAGCAGCAGCGTGACAAGGTGATGGGTGAGTTCAGGGAAAAGACCCTGCAGCTGCTCATTGCTACCGATGTGGCTGCCCGCGGCATCGATGTGCAGGGCATCACCCATGTCATTAACTACGAGCTGCCCGACGATGTGGAAGTGTATACGCATCGCAGCGGAAGGACCGGGCGCGCCGGAAATACCGGAATATGCCTTTCCATTGTTCATTCCCGTGAACTGGGAAAACTGCGCCAGATAGAACGAATGGTACAGGTCCCTTTTCATAAAGTGGAGATCCCTTCCGGAAAAGACGTATGCCGAAAGCAGTTTTTCTATTTTATGGACAAACTGTTGCAGACGGATATCAGTCATGGCGACTATGAAACCTATGTGCCGATGCTGGCGGAGAAATTCGCCAATGTCAGCAAGGAAGAAGTGCTGAAGCGGGTGGCAGCCACCGAATTCGACCGTTTCCTGAAGTATTATGAGAACGCAGAGGATCTGAATGTGCGCCAGCAACGGGAGATAGTTCCCCGTGGAAGCCGCGAGCGCATACCGGTCGGCGGATCAAGACAGCGTTCGCATCATAATGGCAACGGCGATTTTGTGAAATTGTTTGTGAACCTGGGTACCAAGGATGGTTTTTATAAGGCCAGCTTCCTGCAGTTTGTACTGGACATGAGCGATCTGAAAAAAGAAGTGCTGGGCCGGATCGACATGAAGGAAATGAACAGCTGGCTTGAGATCGACCGTAAAGCGGCGTCTCAGATGATCCGCGCCATCGACGGCAAAAACTACCGCGGCCGCCGGGTCAGGATGAATGAAGCGAATCGGTGAGGGGCAAATGTGGAGATGTGGAGATGTGGAGATGTGGAGATGTGGAGATGTGGAGATGTGGAGATGTGGAGATGTGGAGATGTGGAGATGTGGAGATGTGGAGATGTGGAGATGTGGACAATTTGACCGAGTAAATTAAATAAACAATATTAATATTTTAACGCATGAACAGAATTTCATTTTCACATCTCCACATCATCACATTTTCACATTTTAATTAGCCTTCCATGATAGAAACAAAATCAATGAAAGAGATCACCCAGCAGGCCTGGACAAAACGGCCGCTGATTATTGCCGGCCCCTGCAGCGCGGAGACCGAAGAACAGGTGATGGAGACGGCCGTGCAGTTGCAGCAGACCGGTAAGATCGATATGATGCGTGCAGGCATCTGGAAGCCCAGAACGAGGCCGGGCAGTTTTGAAGGGATCGGAACCAAGGGCCTGCCCTGGTTGCAAAGAGCAAAAAAAGTAACAGGCATACCCGTTGCTGTTGAAGTGGCTACTGCTAAGCAGGTGGAAGATGCGCTGCATTTTGATGTAGACGTGCTTTGGATAGGGGCCCGCACCACTGTTAACCCCTTCAGTGTGCAGGAAGTGGCCGATGCCCTGCGTGGCGCCGACGTGCCGGTACTCATCAAGAACCCAATCAACCCCGATCTCGAGCTCTGGATTGGCGCCGTGGAACGTGTCGCTAAATCGGGCATCAAGCAGATTGGCCTCATTCATCGCGGGTTCAGCTCTTACGGTAATACAGAATACCGCAACGCCCCCATGTGGCATCTCGCTATTGAAATGAAGCGTCGCTTCCCCGATATGCTGTTCATCAATGACCCTTCTCATATATCCGGCCGTCGCGATATCCTGCAGGACGTAGCGCAGACCGCGATTGACCTGGATTTCGACGGGCTCATCATCGAGAGCCATATCGATCCTGACAAAGCCTGGAGCGACGCAAAACAGCAGGTTACCCCGGAACGCCTGGCCGAACTCTTAGACGGCATCCGCTGGAGAAAAGAAGACGTGGCTTCGGAAGAATATCATGCGGCACTGGAAAAACTGAGACAGCAGATCAATCATCTCGACGATGAGCTCATGCAGATCCTGGGTCAACGCATGAAGATCTCTGAAAAGATCGGTTTATATAAAAAGGAGAACAATATTACGATCCTGCAAACCAATCGCTGGAACGCAATCCTGGAAAGGGCGTTCAGAAAAGGCGACAAGATTGGGCTCAGCCGGGAGTTCATTACCAAATACTTTGACGCCGTACATATGGAAAGTATCAATCACCAGAACAAGGTCATGAATTCCTGATGCACAATACTTGCCATGCAGAAAAAAACCTATTCTTTTTCTTCTTCCCGGACGACCTGCTATTTCGACGCCTCATTGGCCAAGATCGGAGAAGTCGTGGAAAAAGACCGCTGTATTTTCGTTACGGATGAACACGTGTTCGAACGACAGAAGAAATATTTCAAGGGAGCAAAGACCGTGGTCATTCCTCCGGGTGAAAGCTATAAAACGCAGCCTACCATCGATCGTATCATCGATCAGCTGATCGATTACGGCGCTGACCGTAAAACAACGATCGTTGGCGTTGGCGGAGGGGTTGTGACGGATATATGCGGGTACGCCGCCTCGGTGTACATGCGGGGACTTTCCTTTGGTTTTGTGCCCAGTACCATATTGGGCATGGTCGACGCCTCTATCGGCGGGAAGAATGGGATCGATGTGGGTCACTACAAAAACCTGGTTGGTACGATCCGGCAGCCCGACTTTCTTTTTTACGATATCTCCCTGCTGCATACCCTGCCGGAGGAAGAGTGGGTGAATGGTTTTGCGGAAGTGATCAAACACGCGGCAATTAAAGACGCATCACTGTTCAAGGCATTAGAACAACAATCGCTGAATTATTACAGAAAGAATAAAAAGGCTCTGGCCGATTTAGTTCGGAAAAATGTGATGATCAAATCGGCGGTGGTGATGAAGGATGAATTCGAAGCCGGCGACCGCAAACTGCTGAACTTTGGGCACACCCTCGGTCACGCTGTGGAAAATATTTACTCCCTGCCGCATGGTCATGCCGTGGCGATTGGCATCAAGGCTGCCTGCCTGCTTTCTGAAGAACTGCTCAGCTTCAAGGAAACCGCCCGCGTTACTGCGCTGTTAGAGAAATACGGGTTGCCGACAGATCTGCATGCCGATCCGGAGAAAGTGATCGGGATGATGCGTATGGACAAGAAGAAAACCCGCGATATTATGAACTATGTGCTGCTGGAAAAGATCGGGAAAGCCGTAATCAAACCCATTCCCATGAAGCAGCTGGAGAAACTTATTTATTCCATTTCGAGAGCCCGATAATTCATGCACGTTACTGTTTCACCATCCCATATTGAAGGAACGATATTCGCGCCGGCTTCAAAAAGTTCCATGCAGCGTGCCTGCGCCGCTGCCCTGGCCTGCCGGGGGGAGAGCATCGTACGCAATCCGGGCATTTCCAACGATGATAATGCCGCCATCGGCGTTATCCGTACGCTGGGCGCTAAAGTGGAGAACCGGGGCGACGGCGCCCTGCATATTTCCAGTTCCGGCGTGCGTCCTGTAAATCGTTTTGTTAACTGCGGAGAAAGCGGACTTGGCATCCGGATGTTTGCTCCACTGGTAGCCCTCAGTGAAGACGAGATGACCATTGAAGGAGAGGGTAGCCTGTTGAGCCGCCCCATGCATTTCTTCGATGAAATATTTCCGCAGCTGGGCGTGAAAGTTCAATCGAACCAGGGCCGGCTGCCGCTGCAATTGAAAGGGCCGTTGAAACCCGCCAATATTCAAACCGACGGCTCTCTGAGCTCGCAATTTCTGACCGGTCTGCTCATGGCTTTTGCCGCCGCTGATGCCCGCGACGTATCGATCGGGGTCACCAACCTCAAAAGCCGTCCCTATATCGATCTAACCTTAAAGGTTATGCGCGATTTCGGCCTGAAAGTGCCGGAGAACAGGAACTACAAATCCTTTTATTTTTTACCGGAGCCCTGGGTAAAACCCGCACAGCCAATTGAATATACCGTGGAAGGAGACTGGAGCGGAGGCGCTTTCCTCCTTGTGGCCGGCGCAACGGCCGGAAACTGCACGGTGCGCGGCCTCGATCCGGAATCCACACAGGCCGACAAAGCTATTTTACAGGCATTGAAGGATGCCGGGGCAAGTTTGCGGGTAGGAAAACAGGAGATCTCAGTGGGCATGCCGGAATCCGGATCGCTGCAGGGATTTCATTTTGATGCCACCGATTGTCCCGATCTCTTTCCACCGCTGGTAGCGCTTGCCGCTGCGGCTCATGGTTCCAGCTTCATCAAAGGCGTTAGCCGGCTGGCGCATAAGGAAAGCGATCGTGCGCTGACCCTTCAGGAAGAATTTTCCAAACTTGGCGTCGATATTCTGTTAAATGGAGACGTCATGGGCGTGAAAGGAACGCCACTACTGCATGCGGGCACGGTTCATTCCCGTCATGACCACCGCATTGCCATGGCAACGGCAGTGGCCGCCCTGCGTGCTAACGGCCCCGTGATGATCGAAAAAGCGGAAGCGATTAATAAGTCTTATCCGGATTTTTTTAAGGATATTGAGCGGCTCGGCGCTTCCGTACATGTGCTGAACGCGATCTATTAAAATAAATACGCCTATCGGGGGCAGGGAAAGATATTATGAACTCATTCGGACGCATATTCAGGATGACCATTTTTGGCGAGTCGCACGGAGCCGGCGTAGGATTAGTGATCGACGGCTGCCCGGCCGGGCTTCCACTGACGGAAGCCGATTTCTCTGCCGATATCGAACGGAGAAAGGGAGGCATCCAAAAAGGCACCACACCCCGGCAGGAGTCGGATCAGCCGATATTCAAGAGCGGTTTGTTCAACGGCAAAACCACCGGTGCGCCGATCATGATTCTTTTCGAGAATAACAATACCCGTTCTTCCGATTACGAGAAACTTCGCGCAGTGCCAAGGCCCGGCCATGCCGATTTTGTTGCCCATCAGAAATTCGGCGGTTACGAAGATTATCGCGGAGGCGGCCATTTCAGCGGACGACTCACGGTGGCCCTGGTGGCTGGCGGCGTTATCGCAAAGAAATTATTGAAAACGGTTCATACGGAAATCACTGCGACCATCACAGAGATCGGTGGATTGAAAGACACGGAAGCCGGCCTGCAAAGAGCCATTGATGCCAAGGATTCAGTAGGCGGTATTGTGGAATGCCGGGTGGACCAATTACCCCATTCGCTGGGTGAACCATTCTTCGACAGCGTTGAATCTCAACTGGCGCATATTGTTTTCGCCATTCCCGCCGTACGTGGTGTTGAATTTGGGACCGGCTTCGCGGCAGCAAAGATGTTTGGCAGCGAGCACAACGACGCTATTGTCGATCAAACAGGCAGGACGGCAACCAATCACGCCGGGGGCATTGTCGGCGGCATCGGCAATGGCAATGAACTGGTTTTTCGCATAGCCATCAAACCTACTTCTTCCACACCGAAAGAGCAGCATACGCTGAACTGGGAAACCGGGAAAATGGAAGATTTCTCCGTAAAGGGGCGCCATGATCTCTGTATCGCTTTGCGCGTTCCGGTGGTGCTGGAAGCAGTAACAGCCATCGTGCTGGCCGACTTCCTGATGCTGGAACAACGCCTTCCGCGAGTGATCTCCTGATCCGTTTAACGTTTTACAGTCAGTTTTTTTAAGTCGTCAAACGAGAGGTCCAGCACTTCGAAGGCTGCGGCATTCGGCCAGGTGAAATGCCACCATTCGGTAGACAATGCGATGAATCCACGGTTTTCCATTGCGGTTTTCAATAATCGCCGGTTGCGGATCGCGGATTCGGATAAACGCATGAAATCCTGATGAGCCGAATCGGTAAAATTATCAAAGCCGGTCGGCATCTCGAGCGGATGGCCGGTCTTCAGGTCGAACAGCGTCAGATCGACCGCAATGCCCCGATTGTGACCGCTGCCCTTTGCCGGATCGGCTGCATAACGATCATCCCTTTCTTTCTCCCATAATTTCACCGTGATATAATAGGGACGGTAAGCGTCAAAGATCAGGATGCCCAGGCCCAGCGCCTCGAGGTCGTTTACTACACTGTCGAGCGCAAGCGCAACAGGTCTGCGTAGGAAAGTTTCGCGGAGCCGGTCGGGGTAGAGCCGCTCATGCGTAAAATTATTTGTGGTAGCGTAACGAAGGTCGAACCGGATATTCTTCGTCGCCCTGATCATTTGCATTTGCTTTTCAGGGTGACCCACAAGGGTTTGCGAATAAAGGGATGCCTGATTGACAACAGGCAGGCCATATTGACTGAGAGGCAGTTTCTGAGCCTCAGCCCTCAGCGAAGCACCTGTTATCCAAATCATAAAAATGAGCCCAAAGGGATGGCCTGGCATTATTTTGTTTTTCATTCAATAAGTTGTTTCTTTAAACTACGGGTGTTACCGAATTTCGTTATTAACCCTGTCTAAACAGATGAGAAAAATCCGCCTTTCTTTATTGCTCTTTGGTCTCTTCTCCGTTTTTTTGATTTGCTGTAAAGATAAAGGGGGTAAACAGGCGCCCGAAAAGGATATTGTAAAAAATCCAGCGAAACTTTCAGACCGTACGGCCGACGATATCCGGAGCACGCTGCAATTCCTGAAAGACCATCAGGGCGCACTGAACGATTCAATCCAATTTCATTACACTACGCTGATCGATAGTCTTTACGACGCCAATAATTTTCGTCCCCAATGGTTTAAGGAAGATCAGACGCTGCCGGTAGGCGATTCTCTCCTGCGGTTCATACGGAATAGCTTTTACGATGGCCTGTTTCCAGATGATTATCATGAACAGCCGCTTGCTTTTATTCAGCGGATCTTTCAGCTCGACAGTAATGCGCGAAAAAACGCAGCCCTGTGGGCAAGGGCCGATCTGTTGATGACAGATGCTTTTTTTCAGCTGACGAAAGACCTGAAGCGGGGCCGTATTCCTTACGACAGCGTTACGCTCCGCACGGATTCTCTGTTACCTGATTCTTTTTACACGGCGGCCTTTTATCAGGCGATGCAGCAGGGGAATGTCGACTCGGTACTCCACGGATTAGAACCGCGGAAGAAGGGCTACGACTCGCTGAAAGCCTACCTCCCCGCCTTTTTATCACAGGCCTCCTTCAAACCCTATACCTATCTGCTTTATCCTTATGCCGATTCGGTGGATTTCTTTCACCGCCTGCAACAGCGGCTCGAAGAACTGGGAGAACTGCCTGCGGGCACGCCGGCCATGGATACCGTGCAGTTCAAAGACGCCATAAGAAAATATCAGAAGAAATACGGGTTCCGGCTGACCGGTCATATATCCGATCCCCTGATCGACAAGCTCAACAACACCGATCAGGAGAAATTCAAACGGATCGCGATTACCCTTGACCGTTATAAGCAGCTGCCCGACACGTTGCCGGAAACCTATGTCTGGGTGAACCTCCCGGCCTTTATGCTGGAAGTACGGGATCATGATACCGTTGTCTTTTCTTCCCGCGTCATAGTCGGCGGCCCGCAAACCCGTTCTCCCGTGCTGACCAGCGAAATTTCCAACTTCATTACCATGCCGCAGTGGACCGTTCCGCTCAGTATCATTTTCAAGGAAATGCTGCCCCGGCTGCAGAAAAACGACACAGGCTATCTGCGAAAGGAAAATCTGATGGTGGTGGATAAGAACGACAGCGTCCTGGACCCGACAAAGATCAACTGGCGGCGGCTGAACCGGAATCATTTCCCCTACCTGATCAAGCAGCGCGAGGGCGATGACAATTCCCTCGGCGTCATCAAATTCAACTTCAGGAATAAATACAGCGTCTACCTGCACGATACCAATGTTCGCTGGATGTTTGGCAAGTCAAACCGGGCGCTGAGCCATGGCTGCGTGCGGGTGAAGGAATGGGAAAAATTCGCCGATTACCTCGTGCGCAACGATACGCTTCGCTATCCGACCGACACGATCAGGGCCTGGATAACCCGTCAGGAAAAACATATGGTCAGCGGTTTTCATAAGCTGCCGCTCTTTATCCGCTACTATACCTGTGAGGGCAAAAATGGCCAGATCCGGTTCTACGACGATATTTACGACGAAGACCGCTACCTCAGCCAAAAATATTTCGCCAATAAGCGCGTTGATTAGGGAGGTCTGTCGCCAGGTATCTATCGGATTTTGTCCGGACCTTAACAGCAGGTGTACCTTAAAGGCGGATAGGTGCCGATTCCAGGCGTTGAACCCAGAATTGCCCGGCTTATGAGATCCATTTTCCTGTTTATCGCCTTGCTTGTTTTTACCCTGGCTCAGGGGCAGGAAACTCATTCTTCAACGTCAGGTAATAAGTCATCGACCAGCAAGCAGGCAAAATCATCGAAAAAGAAGAAGACCAAATACGCCACGCACTACGGAACCGCCAGTTTCTATGCGGATAAATTCGAAGGGCGCCTGACGGCCAATGGCGAAGTGTTCAGCCAGCAGAAGCTTTCTGCGGCCTGCAATATCATTCCTA
>DASZRP010000309.1:0-7889 GCA_035548895.1 Puia sp.
AAGGAGATCGCCAATGCCTATTCGGAGCTCAACGACCCCATCGATCAGCGGGAGCGTTTCGAAGAACAGGCGGCGCTGATGGCCCGCGGCGATGAAGAAGCCATGTTTATCGACCATGACTTCCTGCGCGCATTGGAATATGGCATGCCGCCGACCGCCGGTATTGGCATCGGTATTGATCGCTTAGCCATGCTGCTCACCAACCAGCCCTCCATCCAGGATGTGCTGCTCTTTCCACAAATGAGACCGGAGAGGGTAGCAGATGACAGATGACAGATGATAGATGACAGTTTATGGATGATAGTCAGGTTATTGCATTTTTACCTCTGTCATCTGTCATCCGCCATCTGTCATCCAAATAGTACAATCCCACCCAATTAACCCAGCCCCTCCGTATTTTCCGCAAAGCGGTTTTTGGGCGCTAATCCGCTTGATCGGCGATAATGGCTTTGTATGTTTACATCGTCAAGTGTATGATCACGGTTCAACTGGTTCCAATATCCAATTCCTTTGAAACCGCCAATATCCGTGAAACCACCAACCGGTTGAAAGCGATCGTCACTGACTGTTAAAATCCAACATCCACGAAAAGCCGAATCCGATGAAGGTGTTAAAATTTGTACCCTATTGATGACCAATGGTAATGGTTAGGCAAAGTACAAACACATTCAAAAAACCCTGGGCTTGCCCGGGGTTTTTGCATCCGCCAACTGTCATCTGTCATCAATTCCTTGGCATTCCATTCTCCGGAACAGCCAGTGGCCCGTTGATCTGGAATATAGTGTATCCGCTGAAATCCTGGGGAGCTTCCAGGCCGGTACCGTAGAGTATCGTACCGCCTTTTTTATGTATGCGGATCGGCTTATCGGTGTAAAACATGCCGTTCTTCTGGTCCCACCAGAGCTCCTGGCAATGCAGGGTGTCGCCTTTCACGATATTCTTCACCACCACGCTGTCGCGCAGCAACACTTTGCCGTCGATCTCCCGCCATTTCCCATAGCGCGCATCCATCAGGCTCTCGATATGCAGGGAGTCGTTGTAGAAATCGACATGCAGGGTATTGGGGAATTCAACATAGGGTGAGTCTGCTTCATTCCTGCGCATATAGGGTGAACTAAGCTTGGCCTTTACCTTGGCGCTTTCGCTGTAATAGGCGGTAATGGATTTGCCTTCGTCGATGCTGACCTGCTTTTTACGATAGTTGGGCAAGGTCTTCATATTGTTTTCGCAGGCAGACATCAACCCGCCAAGGACGAATAATATAAACAAACGATATGAGTTCAATAAAATCTTCATGCGCCTTCCAGGTTATATTCGCTGATCACATAGAGCCCTTTGAATATCATATCGGGGTCTTCGGTCACTTTATTTTTAAGCAGGGGCATAAAATACCGGGCGTCTCCGCCACAGAGCAATACATTCAGCTTATCATAGCGATCCGCATATTCTTCTATAATGCCGTCAATCTCTTTGGCCATGCCCAGGATCACGCCCGACTGGATATTGGTTTTTGTATCGTAGCCCAGCAGGGGAAAATTCCAGTGCGGATGGACCAGGGGTAGCCTGGCTGTAAATAGTTCCAGTGATTTAAACCGCATTTCCATGCCCGGTGAAATGCTGCCGCCTAAAAACTCCCCGAAACGATTCACATAATTGAAGGTAATGGCTGAACCGAGGCCGATCACCAGGTTATTTTTATCCGGGTAATCATGATGAGCCGAAACGACCAGGGCCAGTCGGTCGGCGCCAATGGTTTCAGGCTTTCCAACCGGCGTGGTGACGGGTATTTTGGAATGATGATTCAGCCGGTGAAACCGGGTATTCTCAGTCAGGATATTTTCCAGGTTGGGATTATGATCCACGACGGAAGACAGGATCGATCTGTCCGGATGATATTTCTCCAGGCAGTCGTGGATCGTCTCATCGCGATCGTCTTTAAGCGTATGCGCTGCCTCCAGCCTTCCGTTCACGAATACGGCATACTTCAGGCGGGTGTTTCCAAAATCAAGGCAAAGCGTAGTGGGCATGGGCTTTATTTATGGGCGCTCATTCTTCGAAACGGAAAGAAGACAGGTTTTTGAAATGGCCGTTGAGCTTTACCCTTTCTTTGAGCATCTCCATTTCCATAATTACGGGCATCACTTTCCCCAAATGTCTTTTCAGGTATTCCTGCCGTTGTTCTTCTTTCAGCAACCCCAGCAGTTCGTATTCTTCTTCCAGCGACAGCCCCGCATGGTGGGCAATATCATAAGCGTTCAGCTCTTCATCGGGCTTTTTGAAATCCTTGCTGATATTCAGCATCCGGTGCAATTCCCGGATGGCCTTCAGCACCCGCTCCATCAGCTCCCGTTTATGATAAGCCCGGGAATTATGCGGGTAGGTCACGATAGCGCCGCTATATAATTTATCGGGAACCGACTTGATGATCTCCAGAATGCGAAACACCGAATCGCCGGTGGTGACAATATCCATTTCACCGTTATCGTATTCTTTGGCAATTTCAAGAATGCTGACCAGGGTGCCTATTTCCGAAACCTTTCCCTTAATCACTGTTGGAATGCCGAAGCTTTTTTTATTGCTGAAGCATTCCCGGACCAGTTCTTTATATCTCGGTTCAAAAATATGCAGGTTCAATGTTTCCCCCGGGTACACGACAACGGATAGCGGAAAAATGGGAATGAAATTGGTCATCGCTGCAATTTAGTTAAACTCCCAAAACATGGGGACAATCCCCGCCTGAAGTCCTATTTTTGAGCAAAAATATGTGGAAGATCAGCGCTGTCATCATTACCCATAATGAAGCGCAAAACATAGGCCGCTGCCTGAAATCCCTCGAAGCTGTGGCCGATGAGATCGTGGTTGTCGATAACCTTTCCACCGACCATACCGGGGACATTGTAAGCCGTTTTCCGAACGCCCGGTTCATCCCACAGCCCTGGTTAGGCTATGGCCCGCAAAAGAACCTGGGAAATGCAGAAGCCGCGCACGAATACATCCTCTCCATCGATGCCGACGAAGCCCTCGACCCCGCGCTCGCGGACGCCATCAAAAAGATCAAGGCTGAATCGCCACGCGGCACTTATACTTTCCAGCGCCTGAATTTTTACTATACGCGTTTTCTGAAGCATGGAGCGGAATACCCGGACCTGAAGATCAGGATCTTTCCGAAAAGCAAAGTTCAATGGAGCGAAGACCTGGTACATGAAACGCTGGTGTTCAGGGAGGAGCTTCCAACAGAAAAGCTGGACGGCTACCTGCTGCATTATACCTATTACCAGATCGCCGATCATATTCAGAAAGCCAATAAATACTCCTCGCTGTCGGCTCAGAATTTATACAAGCGGGGGAAGAAGACGAGCTGGGCGAAGATCCTGTTCAGTCCGCCTTTTACCTTTATACAGGCTTATTTTCTGAAGCGCGGATTTCTGGATGGGGTCAATGGCTTTTTTGCAGCGGTCTTTCATGCCTACGGCACGTTTATGAAATACACTAAACTTTGGGAATTGCATCAAAAAGCATCCGCATGAAATCTTTTTCCACCACCCTGCTCATCAGTACCTATAACTGGCCGGCTGCGGTCAACCTGGTACTCAAAGCCATTTCGGAGCAAACGCGCATGCCGGATGAAGTGGTGATTGCGGATGACGGCTCCGGAAAGGAAACGGCAGAGGTGATCGATTCCTATCGCAACATTATTCCCGTGCCGATAAAATACGTCTGGCATCCCGATGAGGGATATCGCAAGACCATCATCATGAATAAGGCGGTTGCGCAGGCTGCCGGCGATTATATTGTGCAGATCGACGGAGATGTGCTGATGGACGGGCATTTCATCGAAGACCATCTCGAATTCGTTAAGGAGAATTGTTTTGTGGCCGGCGCCCGCGTGATGCTGAATGAAGAGAAGACAAAAAAAATTATGAAGACGGGTGATATTCATGTCTCCGTTTTTCAGAGAGGGACCAAGAATTTTCTCAATGGCATCCGCAGCGGCCTGCTGCGCCGCTGGGTAGCCAAACGGTATAAGATGAACCGGGAGAATATCTATTATATCAAGGGCTGCAACACCGCTTTCTGGAGATCTGATTTTATCCGGGTGAATGGTTATAACGAAGCCATCACCGGCTGGGGGCCGGACGACAGTGAGCTGGCTTTGCGCTTATATAATGCCGGCGTTGAAAAGCGCTATCTGAAATTCGGCGCTATTGTCTATCATCTCTGGCATAAGGAATTTTCGAGGGAAAGAACCGAACGCAACCGTGAGCTCATGCGCCATACGCTCGACGCGAACCTGAAATGGTGCGATGAGGGGATTGATAAGTATCTGGGGAAAGATGACAGATGACAGTAGGGGTTTTACTATTTGAAGTCTGTCATCAGTCATCTGTCATCTACTTGCCTTTCCTCCTGCCTGATTTGCATTTCTTCGTGCCGAACTCTTCTCCACCAGCGCAGTCCGATAAAACCGCCGATAGCGAGCGGAGTAAAAGCGAGATAGATAATGCCGGTATTCAATCCCCGGGCCGGCTTCTCGCCGAGCTGCTGCGCCGTGCGCGTGCAGATGGAACACTGCGCCTTAGATGACTGCACCATCAGGCTGAAGAGTACGACAAACAGGACTGGAATAATGCGTTTCACAATGCAAATATACTGATTAGTTGACAGATGAACGATTGGCGGCGTGACAGCCACAAGTGCTCGCTGGCTTCTCCTGACCAGGAAAACGTTTCAAGTATTTATTATACAAATGCACGAGTAACCGATTCCGTTGCTTACTATACACTGACAAATAACAACGATTCACTATTTTTTTCTTACGACCTAATAGGAACTGTTGGCTCAGGATCAAGGCACTACGGTAGACAGTAGCTTGCCACCAACAAGGAGTTTGGCGAGAACTGGCTGACACAATGCAACATCAACTTTTATTTCGCTATTCAGTTTTGGTTCCGGTCTGGATGTTAGTAATTTAGCTTTTAGTTATTATCTTCAGCTTTAATCTTTCAGTCGGCTTTTGTTTCCGCTTGACGTTTTTCAAATGCCATACCTGCACAAAGCTTCGTTCGTTGGAGTCAATAGAATGAAATCAATATTAACAATATTCATATTCTTTCCAATTTGCCTCTATTCGCAAAAGGCAACCTTCAAAGAAATTAGACTACGTCCTCTACCTAACTTCTACAAAACAAATGATTCAACAATAATCTACCCGGTTATAATCAATCATATTACAAATCGAAGCTGACTTGAAATGCGCGTAAAATAAAGCTTAGCGAAAAAAACTTATTGACAAATGACCTTACTTGACGTCAGTTTTGGAATTTTTGCTTTTTTGCCACAAGGCTGGCTTTTTATGGCTTTCGTTATTATTCTTGAGTGTTTGACTATGACACGAATTTTATTGCCAAGATGGTTTGACAAAGGAATTTATCGCATTACAGCTTTGACAAATATTATTAGTGGCTTGACAGGAATTATTATTTCTATGATTTTAAACGGAGGCTGGTATTTAGTTGTATGGTTTCCTTGGGTTAGTAGTAATGAAATTAATTTGACAAAAAAAGAAGCATTACACGCGCTAATTATTTTTTACGCCGCAGCGTTTATCTTGACATTAATAATTGAAATAATTACCAATATTTTATTTCTACGGAAACACTATTTAACAAAACAAATCGTAAAGGCGACAATAATAGCAAACATTCTAAGCTACGCAGTTGGTACAATAGTCCTTTATTCATATAGCTTTCACTGACACAAAACGCAGCAGGCAACAAACGGTTTGACGGTAGTCGGGGGAGAAGAATATACTCTCAACTTCAATACCTCTTTGCCTCCTCAATGCGACCTCAATATTACCTCAGAAAACAGCGGCTCATGTTCCATCTATATCCGACACAGCCGCTCCTCTCACAAGGCAGCAAAGAGTTGCCAAAGTACTGTCAAAGCGCTGTCAAAGAGGAAACGGGTCTCTATAAGGTCTCTGTAAGGTCCCTATAAGGTCTCTGTAATTGAACTGGAATTGTAAGTGTGCAACCCAGCTCGTCTCTCGTAAATATGGGCAATAATTGCAATGAAAAAAGTAGTATTTTGATGAAAGCATTCTCCACCGACATTACGCAGCATCAACTTTTGTTTTACTATTGTACTGTAGTTATCGGGGTGACGGAATTCTATTGAACAAAGAATGTATCTTGAATTTTAAATAAGGAATCAACAACCGTTCTGCCGGATATTGCGCTATTATCCGCAAATCGCCAAGTCCTACCGTTATCAAGTCAAACGCTAAAATTTCATGAGTGTTTAATAGATCAAAAAGAAAACTTTTGCTCTGCTATTTGATGTTATTTATCACATTATTGTTAGTAGCAGGTACTTTTATATACCTTTCCTATTCCTCAACTACTGAAGAAACGTTGCGTTCCGATAAACAGCTCACAACACTTAACGGTCCGTGGAAATTTAAAGCTGGCGATAATATGCAATATGCTGAATCCAACTATGATGATTCGGGGTGGGAAAGCATGGACCTTACAGCCCCGCCAGGAGCACATGATGACGATGTGGGACTTTCAGGCTATATACCGGGTTGGACAGCCAAGGGACATGCTAACTTTTCAGGTTACGCCTGGTATCGCCTGAAGCTTGCATCGGATAGTGTAAGAGGAAATAATTTGGCTCTGGCGGCGCCACCGGCTGTTGATGATGCCTATCAGTTGTTTATCAATGGGTCGCTTTTAGGTAGCGCAGGTGATTTTTCGGATACAATTCCAGGGGCTTATAGTATTCAACCCCGTATGTTCCTGTTGCCGGAAAATGTAAAAAGAGAAAAGGATATTATCGTTGCTTTTAGGGTGTGGATGAGTTCAGCTTCTTTGTATCAAGGTTCAGGAGGTATTCATATTGCCCCAACCATTGGAGAAAAAAGCCATATTAGAAAAAAATACAAATTTCAATGGGAGCAAGCCATCAAAGGCTACATCGTGGAAGTTGTTTGGCCGGTAGTGTTTATTTTGCTGGCCATAACAATGTTTTTACTGAATAGAGGTAAAAGCCCGCCACAAACGTATAAATGGTTTATGACAGCTTTGATTTTGTTAGGACTGATGCGGCTTAATCAGGCTGTTTATGCCTGGTTTCAAATAGAGAATAATCAACAAGCCGTTGTTGTGGGGTCGGTGATTCTCAGACCCTTAGTGCTTGGCTGTTGGTTAATGGCCTGGAGGGAATGGTTTGACCTGCGTGAACCAAAATGGCTGCCTAAAATTATTGCACTGTTTACTTTACTATTCATGGCAGCCCAATTGCTCGGGATTTCCTGGATTTCACACTCCATCCACGCATACTTTCAGACAATTGCAGGTTATATCAGGTTGTTGCTTTTGGTGTTGCTGCTATTCATTATCTACCAGGGGATGCGTAAACAAGGCATGAAAGATCTATTGGTTTTAGTAGCAGCACTATTGATGTTAATTGCTTTGTTTCCACAGGAAATATCTTACTTGCATCTTATTCCGGGCATTTGGTTTCCATATGGAGTAGGCGTATCTCGTGGTCAATTCTTTTGTGTGGGTTTTGTTTTTGTTATGTATGCCGTATTGATTCAGAAAAATAGAGGAGTGAAGACAGAATAAACCAGGAGAAGATGAATCAACAAGCCCTTGTCTTCGCCCCCTGAAAGACGGGACAGAAATCGGTAGTCAATTTTGTGATATTAACATACAAGCAGACAATAAATAAAATGGAACAGATATACAATCTGAAAGGTTTGTTTTAACTCCGGATAGGTTTGTGAACAAAATCTCTGCGAAAGAAAAAAAGCAAACTCAGATAAAATGAACTAACTTATAGTTTTGGTTTGTAAACAAGATGACCAATCACAACAGGAA
>DASZRP010000310.1:0-18978 GCA_035548895.1 Puia sp.
TACTAAGAAAAAGATTAAAATTACCATCCTTCTTCTATACTGTTTGTATCCATTATTCTATTTGAGCATTTGGATCCTTTCTCCAAAAATGTTTATATCAAACATGTATCGCATAATCGCACTTGAAGGAATCATTCTGAGCCTGATCAGCTTGTTCTATTTCTATGATTTGATGAGCAGGGATTTTACTCGTGACATTCAGAAAAACGGCACCTTTATTATTATCTGTGGAATTTTATTTTATTTCAGCACATCAGTCCCATACTATTTCAGTCCGACGATTTTGTTCAAATCGTTCCCTCATTTCATTATACTTTTTGAGTGCGCTAATTATTTATTTTATACGATTCTATTTGTATCATTTATAAAAGCATATTTATGTCCAGTCTGGGCTCAGAAATAATTCCGATTCTGATAATCATGACTACTTTTATACTCATCATGGTGATTTTTATCATCATCTTCCTATTTTTTCTTCAGAAAAAACAGCATGGGTACGATTCCAAATTAAAGGCTGCGAAAATAGGTTTTGAACAGGAGCTTTATAAAACGCAATTAGAGATCCAGGAACAAACTTTTCAGCAAATCGCCCGGGAAATCCACGATAATGTAGGCCAATTTCTGTCGCTCGCCAAGCTGGGTCTGGCGACTCTCGATATCGATTCAAGGGAAGAGGCCGAATCGGGAATTGCTGAAATCACCGAGATCCTGGGAAAAGCGCTGGAAGATTTGCGCGATATGTCCAAGTCGATGAACCCGGATATCATTCGCAACAGCGGATTAAAAAGAGCGATTGAGATCCAGGCCGGTTTTCTAAAGCGGGGTGGCAGATACCAGGTAGATTTTGATTTGTCCGGTGAATATCGGCCGATGCCGGAGCAAAAGGAAATCATTCTCTTCAGGATACTCCAGGAAGCGATAAATAATATAATCCGCCATGCAAAAGCGACAAACATTGCTATCCGTTTAAATACCGGTGCAGACAAAGTACAATTGCATATTGCAGACAATGGACAGGGATTTGACCTCAAACAGACATCCGGCGGGCAGGCAAAAATTGGAGGTCTTATCAATATGCAGCAAAGAGCGCGAATGATTAATGCCTCGTTTGAAATTGAGAGCTTCCCCGAAAAAGGGACAACAATAACTGTATCAACTCCTTTTTAGTCATGGAAACAAAAAAGAAAAACCTCGTAAAAATAGCGCTGGTCGATGATCATATCCTGTTAAGGGATTCATTAGCCGCTATTATTAATTCATTTGAAGAATTTTCCGTTTCGCTGCTTGCAGAAAACGGGAAAGAATTCATTGAGAAGTTAAACCAGACCAACTATCCGGACATTATCGTTTTGGATCTCAATATGCCTACTATGGATGGGCATGACACGGTTGACTGGCTGGCCGCTCATCACCCCAAGATCCGGATCCTGATCCTTACCTTATATGACTCAGAAACACTGGTTCATCTGATCAAAAAGGGAGTGCGTGGATTTCTGAAAAAAGACGTTACTCCCCGCGAACTGAAATATGCATTGCAATGCATTATGGCCAACGGGAACTATTGTTCACACACCATCACCGGAAGGCTGTTTAACCTTATGAAAAGTCAGCATGCCAAGAACTCGATCTGGGGCAGCGTTTCCCTGACCGAAAACGAGATTATTTTTTTGAAGCACGTGACCACCGAAATGACTTACAAGGAAATTGCAATGAAAATGAAAATCAGCCCCAGAACTATTGATAACTACCGGGATTCCCTTTTCCTGAAGTTGAATGTAAAAAGCCGTGTCGGGCTCGCACTATATGCTATCAGAAGCGGAATTGTTACCATGAGTTATCAAAGCAGCTAATCAATCAGTTTATTACGCATTCCGTACATAATCAATCCGGCGATTGTTTTTGCACCGACCTTGGTCTTCATATTTTGCCGTATCGTTTCTATAGTCCTGGGACTCAAAAAGACTTCTTTTGAAATTTCTTCAGTTGTTTTATCCTGCGCGAGCAGGCGGAGTATGCGAACCTCCTTTTCTGAAAATTTGATTGGATCAGGATAAAATTGGCGAACCTGGCGCTTGGTCTGCAGCTTGGAAAGAACCGCTTTGTTAACCAAATCATTGAAATAGAAGTCGTCGTTCATGCAAGCCAAAATAGCCTGGTATATCTCTTCAGGGTCGGTTGTTTTGGTCAGATAGGCATTCGCCCCCATTTCCATCATCTTGGAAATCATTTCCTGATCGTCGTACATGGTCAGTACAATGATCTTTACCTCTTCGTATTCTTTGCGCAGGATGCCGATTGCATTAATACCATCTACCTCAGGCATTCGGATATCCATTAATAAAACATCTGGCTTTTTCAACTGCATTCTATGAACCAGGTCCCGCCCGTCTTCAGCTTCCCATACGATTTTCAAATAATCCTTGTTCTTCAGAGCCATCTTGATCCCATCGCGAAAAATTTTGTGGTCATCCGCAATAGCCACTTTAATAACGAGTTCTGAACTCATAAGAAGCTGGTTGTAAAATTGTTACTATGCTTTCTATTTAATGATCAAATCCGGTGAACAACAGATATAAAGTCCAAATCACACTATTCAGGATAGCAATTTTACGCTGGATAAGGTATTTACCGAAAATAGGAAATAGAGCAGTTATGCGCTTGGTTGCCTTTACTTTTCCTTCTATTTTTGAGCTCAGAAGTTGATTGGTAACGAATACTCCCAAACCGTCCAATGTCCAAACTTACCGTCCAGTAAGATATTCCGATATCCATGAATGCCAGTTAAAATCCGGTATCAGTCAACTTTCTTTTTGTTTTTCCTTCGCTTTAACGTCAAATGGCCGGTTTAATTGCCAGAAACAGGCTGTAGCTCCGTTTTTAAAATCCGATTTTCTTCCGGACTAAGTGCTTCTACTTATCCACATATTGTGTTCAGTTGTGGATATCCTCCCGGAATTTAGGGAATCTATCCCGTTCAGATTCAAAAATAGATAGTAAAAATACTAATACCCGCCAGAATTACTACGTAACTTTACTTGGTGATATTACGTCGGATATCTACTAAAAACCTCTACTGCCCTGAATCTCAGGCAATTTAACACAAATTCACCTTTAAAGGGAGCGTTGGCCGATCTTTTTTTTAGGGGTTATTTACGTAGTAACAAAACGCACACACCTCTAAAACTTCGGTTATGAAAAAAGAATTGTTAGTCAAAAATCAAACGGATTTTGCATCCGTCGGGGAGCAGATCAGTCACGAGTTAGCAGCTAAAATGGTTAAGAATCATCATGATGTACATTCTATTGACGGGTCAAACTCTTACTATATCGGGAAGGAGATCATTGAGCAAATGCTTGCCCAGCCCGGATGTGTCGGTATCCGCTTTTTCGATGCCATAAATGAAGAAGGGCAAAAGACATTGGTTTATGTAGGCATTGATTCTAAGGGCAAAAGCATATTGGAGTATTCCACTGTAAATGATTACGGAAAACTGGCTGTCTCCGAGGGGATGCTTGCTGATAAAGTTCTAGTAGAACAACCTATTAACTGGTTCAGTTAATAAAGTAGCAAATTTGCAGGTAACTTTCTATATTTGAACATACTTATAGAAAGTGCTTCCTAAAATTAGCATAGTTTCTTCTTTATTACCCATAATTTTTTTCCTGCTTTTCTGCTTGAGAAGTGGCAGGAGGGAATTATGGGTAATTTTTTTATACGCTATTATTTCGTTTTTAACTGATACTTTTCTTTCGACGGTCAGATGGGCATTTGAGAACAAATTTTTGGTATGGAACGTTTTTACGGTAATAGAGTATGGAATGTTGTCTTACTTTTTTTTTCTAATCATTCAGAATAGAAAAATCAAGCTTCTTATACTATTTTTTGCAGTCATTTATTTAATTCTTTTTGTCTTTTTGGCTTCAACAAGCGACGATCATTTCAATTCTATTTTAAGTGCGGTCGGATCGGTTTTTTTACTGACACTATGTTTAATCTATCTCGTTCATTCCATGCGGCTTACAACTGCTCCCGTAAGCTTTTTTTCTCCTGTTTTCCTTATTGTGATTGCATTACTCATTTATGTTGCTAGCACCCTATTCCTGTATATTGTGGCCAGTCAACTGACAGAAAAAGAAATGGATCAATACTGGAGCATTAATCATATCGTTAATATTTTGATCAATGTTATTGCTTCGCTGGCCTTTATCTCAGTTCGGACTCAAAGCAAAAATCCCACCCCTGAAAACCAGCAGCTTGATTTTACCCCCTTTTCAGATGACAGGTAAAATTATTTAAACCAAACCCTGCAAACCCATCCATGCTTTTACTGCAAGCCTCCATTACGGATCCGACCAACATTTCCTCGGTGCTCTTTTTTGGTACCATCGGTATGCTGGCGCTGACCATCGGGCTCATCGTTTTTATTAGTTTCCATCAACGGAAAGTGATCCGCTATCAGCAGAAACTGCAGCAATTGGAACAGGATCAGCAAAAGACCCTGCTTAATGCCTCCATCCGCCTGCAGGAAGAAGAACGCCAGCGTATTGCCGCAGACCTCCACGACGACGCCGGTCCGCTGTTGGCCACAGCCAGGTTATATCTGAACGAGAATTTCGTAAACCTTGACAAGCAGACCCAGCTTCAAAGTATCTACAACGCCAAACAGATCATCGACGATACCATTCAGCTTATACGCAATATTTCTCATAGCCTGATGCCGCCAACCCTGAAGAACTTCGGACTGGAATCGGCCGTAAACGATCTTTTCCAAAAGATCAGCGGATCTGGCAGCATGAACGCCAGTTCGCGATTCCACGATTACCGGGAGCGGCTGAAGCCGGAAAATGAACTGATCATTTTTCGCATTGTCCAGGAACTGGTGAACAATATCCTTAAGCACAGCAACGCCAGCTTTATTCACTTAACCCAAAACACCAGCGGTCAGCGATTTTTTATTCGTATCCATCACGACGGACGAGGCCTCACGCAATCCGATTTTGAAAAACTCGGCAAAAGCAATGTGGGGCTTGGGCTGAAAAATATTCAAAGCCGCCTGAAAGTGCTGCAAGGCCGGATCTTCTTTGAGAAGGACATGTCGCAAACCTATTATAAAATCACTATTGAGTTAAACCGGGACGAAGACGCACGTCTGCCCATAGAAATCAATTAATCCGTAATTTTAGCTATCATTCAGATACAATACCTATGGGATTAATCAAAGTTGCTATAGCCGACGATCACAAGATTTTTCGCAAGGGTGTCATTCTTTCGCTTCGCGCTTACACGAATATCAAGTTTGTACAGGAAGCGGAGAACGGTCAGGAACTGCTCGACGGACTTGCTACCACACAACCGGACGTGATACTCATGGACCTGCGCATGCCGACAAAAGACGGGATTGAAACCACGAAACAAATTGCAAAAACCTATCCTCAGATACATATTATCGCGCTAACGATGTATGAAGACGAACGGTTCGTGAGCCACATGATGGAGATCGGAGCAAACGGCTATCTGCTTAAAAGTGCAGACCCCGCAGAAATAAAGCGGGCCATCATGGAAGTCTCGTCTAAAGGCTATTACCTGAACAATTTTGTGAACCGCATCCTGCTCAAGAAATCTCATGCGCGGACTAAAGTAATTCCTAACCTGAACACTGAAATTACCCTAAGCGAGCGCGAACGCGAAGTAGTAAAATACATCTGTATGGAGTTCACTGCCCAGGAAATTGCACAAAAACTGGAAGTAAGCCCCCGTACCGTGGAAGCGATTAAAGACCGGCTTATGGAAAGATTTGGCGCCAAGAATACCGCCGGCTTGGTCTTTTTCGCTGTAAAAAATAACCTGATCGACTAGACTCCGTTCATTTCAGGAACCGGGTCCGATACAACCAGCCTGCCGGCAGTCTTACTCTTAATCTCTTCCACGCTAACTCCAGGCGCTCTTTCACGCAGTAAGAAGCCCGAAGGGGTAATATCAAGCACAGCAAGATCCGTGACTATTTTTTTTACACATCGAACGCCCGTAAGCGGCAGGCTGCAAAAAGAAAGCAGTTTGGGTTCGCCTTTCGAGTTCGTGTGCTGCATCGCAACGATAATATTTCTGGCACTGGCTACCAGGTCCATGGCCCCTCCCATCCCCTTCACCATTTTGCCTGGAATTTTCCAGTTGGCGATATCTCCCTGATCAGAAACTTCCATGGCGCCCAATACCGTCAGATCTACTTTACCGGCGCGTATCATTCCAAAACTTTCGGCACTGTCAAAAAAAGATCCCCCGGGTAACAGGGTGACGGTCTCTTTTCCAGCGTTGATCAAATCAGGATCCAGCTCGTCTTCCGAGGGATAAGGACCCATGCCCAGTATTCCGTTCTCAGACTGAATCATAATATTCATTCCGGCCGGAATATAGTTCGCCACGAGGGTCGGAATTCCAATACCCAGATTTACATACATCCCGTCGCGCAGCTCGAGTGCAATTCTTCTGGCTATGCCGAATTTGTCTAAAGCCATTGTTATAATGGTTATTAAATGGCACCGGCTCTTTTATCCTCCGTCGACCGCCGGCTAATCACTTCTTCATAGCTCCTGAAAAAATCCGCCAATAAAGGATTCACTTCTTCGAGCATAACACAATTGGACTCGATCAGGTCCAAAGCCCGTTCAACCCGTTGCCCGTCCTCTCCAAGCTCCAGCAGAATATTTTCCTCTCCGGCCGTTTTGTCTTTTTCATAGTCCCGCAGATCGTCCAGGATCAGATAGGTCGGATGAAGTGCATACCAATAACGAATGGCGAGTTTCCACTGTTCTTCAGTAAGCGGAAGATCGCATAAGACGTATAAATAAACATCAGCGCGATTCAACGATGGATAATTTAATCCAAAGTCGTCCATCGGTTTCAGAACAGGCTGATCTAAGTACTTATTCAGTGCATTGAAACGCTGTTCATCTTTAACCCTTCCATTCAACAGACTCTGAATCGATTTCAGTTCTTCACCAGCAGAAATCAGCGAACGTTCCTGCAAAATAGCAAAGTGCATAAGCCGCTCCATCAGCGTAACGTGCTGCTCATCGAGGATCAATTCTCTCGAAACACCGATCCGGAAGATCAGATCGTAATATACCGGTATGGAAACATACCCATTGCCGAAACCAATATACAAGAGCCTGTCTCTCCAAAAACTGTTGTCCGCCGGAACAGGACGATCCACAAAAAAACGGGCGATGGTCAAATCCACCCCCATATGGCGATTTAGCTGATTTGCTGAAATAAACATCTTTTATGCGTTGAACCGAACGGTTCTTCGTTCAATTCGCTTTTCGTAACCGGATCCCTGAAAAATACGATGGACATAAATTCCCGGAACATGGATATGGTCAGGATCTAATTCCCCTGGCTGCACAAGCTGTTCCACTTCGGCAATGCTCACATTCCCGGCCCTGGCCATCGAAGCGGAAAAATTACGTGTCGTTTTCCGGAATACCAGGTTACCAAGCGTATCTCCCTTCCAGGCCTTGACAATGGAATAGTCTGCATGCAGGGCCAGTTCCATCAGATATTTTTTCCCGTTAAACTCGCGCACTTCTTTTCCGGTGGCTATTTCCGTTCCGTAGCCTGCAGGTGTATAAAACGCAGGAATACCCATCGCCGCCATCTGTATTCTTGTTGCCAAAGTGCCCTGCGGCACCAGATCAACTTCCAGTTCCCCCTGCAGCAATTGCCTTTCAAATTCCGCATTTTCGCCGACATAAGAACTGATCATTTTCCTTATCTGGTGCGTCTTCAGCAAAATGCCCAACCCAAATCCGTCTATACCTGCATTATTAGATATACAGGTGAGTTGCTTTACGCCTCGTTCTGCCAGCGCTGCAATGCTATTCTCCGGAATACCGCAAAGACCAAAACCGCCCAACATAATGGTTGACCCGTCGGGAACATCTGCCACCGCATCGTGGGCATGTCGATATACTTTATTCATACAGGAGAGCCGCTCAGCAGATTTCAGGGTTTCCGCGGCGGCAGCCTATGCAATTTAAAAGAATCCAGGGTATGTACAGCCAGGGAATCGCGAACCCGCGATAAAGAATCTTTTGGATGGGCTGCAGGTGCCGATACAACAGGCTTATACAGCTCGTCCCGATGGCGGGTTTCGTAAGCAGAAAGACTGTCGAATAATTTCCTTTGCAGATCCGGGCGGCTGTTATAAAAAGCGAGGCTTTTGTTAAACTCTTGCCGGCTTGTATGATGCAGCCTGAATATGGTTTCGTAGAGCTGCAGTGTTTCTGCTTTCACGTTCCGGTGAGTGGAATCCTTGTGAGCCGAATCTTTCAACAGGAATTGGGTCGCAAACTGATCGGCAACGATCACCTGGCGGAGGATCACCTGCATGGAATCGGGTTGAATAATATCGGAAGGAACCGCATCGCGGTTTGTACAGGATACGGCAAAGGCAGAAATTGCCAGCAGGAAAACAACTACACTCCTCATTGCAGATCCTGTTTATACCGATTGGCATTGGGAATATCCAGCCTCGTCAGCAGGTCAAGTGCACGACTTTTTTCATCCGGAGTTCCATTCTTAAAAATATTGGATAATTCTGTTGCCCTGCCCTGAAAAAAGAAATCCATAAACATGAGGCCCGGAAATTGGATGTTGACATCATTAAGACTCACCAGGGCATTGATGATGGCCGGACGCGCATCTGCCTCGTGATCATACAACTGATCCAGGCCCTGGCGGTAATAGTTATAAATCGCGTCATGCAATGGATTGTATTTTGAATTAGTCAGGTTCTCAACAAGCCAGTAGCGATTGCGTACGCCGTCGAATGGTTTCCACCCGGTGAGCGTAGTACCTTCCGGTGCGTTGTTCACAATATTCAGCGCTTTCTGATAATAGGGATCTCCCCCCCGCAAGCCGAAAGAATCAAAATCCAACCCCAGGATCATGTAGACATAATAAGCGAATATCGCCGTAAGATTTGCCGCTGTCGGATCAGTGCCCTGTACCCGGGTCTCATTAAAGTCCAGCGGCTGGAATTGAACGTATCGGAATGAGATCGCCTCATCCATAAAATTGATCAGCGGGCTCTGGTACGAGGAATTGTAAACGGGACGTCCGGCCTGAATGGTCAGCGACCCGCCATAAATATTATCTGCCCCGCTTGTCAGGTTCAGTAGGAAATTGCAGGTGATCTTCTCGTTATCAGAAAAGCTCTCGTTTGTCCACTTGCGGCCATTCAAAAAATCGTACAATGCGCTTTGCAGCGTCTGAAATACCTGCTTGGGAACGCCGGTTCCTATCCGGTTCGACAGCACCGTAACATTGGCGCGCAACTCCTGAGCGCGCGTTTGCGCATTGATCAATAAGAAAACGATCAGCAGGGAAAGAATTCGGATACGCATCAAAGTTTTTTTATGATCCTGTCAACGATATCCCGCGCAACTTCCGGTTTGGATTTCTGCTCATAGGCCGTTTCAACACCGCCGGGTTCAAAAATGGTGATCCGGTTCGTATCGTATCCAAAACCGGCGCCTGTATCATTGAGCGAATTGAGTACGATCATGTCCGCGTGTTTTGACTCGAGCTTTTTTCTTGCGTACGCGCTCTCGTCATGATTTTCCAGGGCAAAGCCCACCAGCAACTGACCGGTTCTTTTTTGCTCGCCTAATGTTTTCAGAATATCCCGGGTGCGCCTGAGCTCGATAAGGAACGTTTCCCCATTCTTCTTTATTTTCTCTGAAGAATAATGAACAGGCGTATAGTCTGAAACCGCCGCAGACATAACGGCAATATCTGCGGTGGGAAATCGGGAGATGCAGGCTTGGTACATTTCTTCAGCCGTATGAACCGGAACCAGCTCAATGCCGGCATCGTTGATTTGGATCGTGACAGGTCCAAGCACGAGATCGACCCGGGCGCCACGCGCAGCCAATTCCCTTGCAATCGCAATCCCCATCTTGCCGCTTGAATGATTGGATATGAACCGGACCGGGTCCAGGGCCTCCTGTGTGGGGCCGGCGGTTACAAGCGCCCGCTTACCTTTCAGTTCTTCTCTAAAAAAAAAATTCGCCTCAATATATTTAACAATCTCTTCCGGTTCAGCCATCCGCCCTTCTCCAAAAAGACCGCTGGCCAGTTCACCTGTTTCAACGGGAATCAGCTTGTTCCCGAACGATTCGAGCTTCTCCACATTACTTCGGGTAGCCGGGTGATGCCACATGTCTTCATCCATGGCGGGCGCGAAGGCTATCGGGCAGGTTGCCGAAAGCCAGGTCGCAAGCAACAGATTATCGCAATGACCATTAGCCATTTTAGCTAAGGTATTACAGCTTGACGGAGCTACAAGCAGGAGATCGGCCCAACGGCCGAGTTCGACGTGATTCGACCAGCTGTCGCCCTGAAAAAGATCAACCAGTACTTCATTGTGCGACAGGGTGGCGAGAGAAAGCGGAGTAACAAAATCGCGCGCTGCGGGAGTGAGAATCACCTTTACCTCGGCCCCCGCTTTAACAAGGAGGCGGGTCAGCAGAATGGCCTTGTAAGCCGCAATGCTGCCGCAAACACCGAGGAGTATTTTTTTCCCCTTTAGCATATAGGCTGTAATTGGAACTAACTGAACAGATCGTCCTCGTTCTTACGGTAGTATACCTTATCTTCCAGGAATTCCTGTGTGGCCAGCAATGCGGCATTGGGCATTCTCTCGTAGGCTTTTGAGATTTCGATCTGCTCTTTGTTCTCGTGGATCTCTTCCAGGCTATCGGTATGCGTGGCGAATTCCTCCAATTTGCTGTGCAATTCTTCCTTCAGCGAAATATTGATCTGATTTGCCCGCTTGGCGATGATCGCAATGGATTCGTACAGGTTGCCTGTCTTATTTTTTAAATCTGTCAGATTCCTTGTTTCCGCGGTGCTGGGAACATGGGTGCTAACTTGTCTTCTGAGCCTGCTCATTTTTTATTGCTTTTAACGAGTTATTGGTTTGATCCAGATAGTTCTGAACCTGCGTTTTTAACTTACTGTCCGGAAAACGATCGAAGAAATCATTGCAATCGGTCACAACCTGTTCAAATCTCGTCTGTTTTTTGTCTTCCAGGCTAAGCACAGCGTATTCGTAATCCGCTTTGATAATATAAAGCTTATACTCATCCCCACGTTGTGAATCGGGATAGGTATTCATCAGGATATTAAAGGTCAGCGAAGCCGCTTTCAGGTAAGAAGGATTGGTTGCCCGCAAATTGTAGTATAACCGGGCATTTTCGAAATCTTTCTGCTCCAGCTTGGCCTTGCATTTATCAATGATCTCGGTCGCTTCCTTCACCTTATCCGATTCGGGATGCTGGCTGATAAAGGCCTGCATGAATCCTATTGTTTTTGTGGTGTTCGTTTGGTCCAGTTCATACTTCGGTGACTGCTTGTAAAAGCAGTAAGCACGCATATAATCCATTTCCGCTGACCGCTGGCTGTTCGGAAAAGCTTCAACAAAACCCTTGAACAGATTTTCCGCGTTAATATAGTCTTTCAGATAATAGGCGGAATAGGCATATTTATACCAGATGTCTTCATAATGCTCCGACCCCTTCATCACCTTGTATAGATCGTCGTAAAGCTGTTGGGCGTGATTATAGTCCTTGTTCAGGTAGTACTTATCCGCCATTTTCAGCTTATAGTCATAGTCATTGCTCTTCATGATCTTATTAAAGCCTTTCCCGTTGCTGTCGCCACGCCAGGCCTTGGGCACGATAAAACAGGAAGAAAGACCAACGGAAAGCGCAATGGATACCAGGAGTAATGGTTTCATGAAGCCTGCGAAGTTACGAGTTTTAGCTAAAAAACGAAAATAGGGCCTTTGAAGCTTTGAAATTGTTAAAACACGCAAGGGTTGACAGTTGACGGTTTCGGCGGTTGAAAGCAGGCGGGTTGACAGATAAAAAAAGCCCGGTTTCCCGGGCTTTCTATTGATCGTGAGCTGATTATCTTCTTCTGAGGTTCGGATGGGGGGCCGGAACCGTATTCGGACCTTCCTCTCCCGTACCGTCCTTAACATCGATCGTATTCGGGTCTCCGCCGGTTTGACCATAACGGAAGATGAACCGATCCGAACTAATGCCCTCTTTTTCAACCAGGTATTTAATCACTTCATTTACCCGATCCCAGCTGAGCTGTTGTTCCGACTTGTTAGATTCACCATACCCGATCACAGCTACCTTACAGGACGGGTTTTCTCTCATTTTTTCCGCAATTACGGCAGCCAATGCTTTGCCATCCTTGCTCAGGGTAACAGACCTGCCCTTGAACACGATACTTGGCAAATCGCCGATAAAGCATCTGCCTCTGCCGCCGGCGGAACCTAAGCCACCGGAATCCAATCTCGCGCTAAGTTCCTTGCAGCAGGCCGGATCAGGGCATTTACCCACGCCGTCGGCATCAACCGGCTGACATTGGGTCGGCGTAATGAGCTCTTTATCCTTGCAATCCGGAACGCCATCGCCATCAGTATCGCGGCTAACCCCATGGGTATCTACCGGACAGCCTGCCGGCGTATTGGGTTCATGGTCGAACTGGTCGGTCACCCCGTCGCCATCCGCATCATCCAGTACCGGTTTCGGCAGCTTCATGTGGCGGGGAGCGTTGATTTCTCCGTAAGCATAGTTAAGTGGGTTGATCCACCAGAGCGGCTCAACCGCACGTTTGCCTAAATTATAGTTTACGCCAAGAGAAATAAAGTGTGTTACATCATTGCTCGAGCTGGTCATAACATGCACATTCGTGGGCCCGGCTTCCTGCCAGCGTTGTCCGTCCAGCAGATCGGTCTTTACGACGGATACCTCGTCTTCTATTGCCAGGTTGAATTTTTTTGAAAGCTTGATTTCAAAGCCCATCCCCCCCACAAAGCTGAGCGCGATCGGCGTACCGCCAAAAACCGTCGGCTCTGTCGGATCGCGTTCGGCCATGGTCTCGAAAGAACCGTCCAGCTTATCCTTAAGCGCTTTTCTAATGTCTTTTCGCTTGTCGCGGGGATACTGGCCGCCAAATTGCGTGATTATATCATTGTAATTGTATACGTTGCCATTAGCGTCAAGCACATTGTAGAATGTGCTGTAAGTAGTGGCGCCGATTCCACCCAGCACATACCAGTCCCACTTATTGTGATCTCTATGGAACAAAATATTATTCAGGGAGACGACACCCTGTAGAGAAAGTTGCTGGAGCGTGGTTTTATAGTTATAAAAAACCGGGGTACGTGTATTTACATCGAAATATTGGGTCAACACCGGATTAGCATTATAGCCATTGGTAGCCGGCTGGTAGCTCAATCCTTTGTCCCGCATCCAGTCATACTCCACCCGCAACGAGAACGTATAACCGAGCGCTTTTCTGACATGTATGCCGAATCCGCCAGTCGGCCCCCATCCGCGTACGTCACCAAAAATATTGGTGAAGCCGCCCTTTACGCCCACTTCCCATTGATTCCGGGGTTTAGCCGGAAAAGGGTAAGCGTTATTCATGAATTCGTTGTGCTGGGGAATTCTTTTTGCGGGGATCAGAGAAGAGTCGCGCAAATCATAGCCAAGTGGTTCATTCGTATTATCCTGAGCAAAGCCGTGTGTTAGAAAAGCCAAAAAGAAAATCCCGATCAACGAGTACATTTTCCTAGCCATAAACTGAAGTTTGATTTGAACAAAGTGATTAGTGCCATCTATACACTTTAGCAAAAATATAAGTTAACCCTTAATTTTCAAATTTTTTATGCGTTAAAGAAACTGGAAACCATCGGTTTGTAAAGCGTTATTTAAAATTTCATGCCCACTGTGTTGGGTAAACGCTTCCCCAGCTTTTAAAATAGTAATTTGCCAGCCGTAATAATTCTCATGCAAAAGGCCCAATCCATACTCCGGGAAGAACTGGTTGTCTTCGAAAAAAAGTTCCGGGAAGCTGTGAAAAGCCAGGCGCCGTTGCTCGACCGGATTATGCGGTTTATTGTGAACCGGAAGGGTAAGCAATTGAGGCCCATGTTTGTTTTTCTGTCGGCCCGGCTCTGCGGCCCGGTCAATGAATCCACCTACCGGGCAGCCTCTCTGGTGGAGTTGCTGCACACAGCTACTCTTGTCCACGACGACGTGGTCGACGAATCACTCGAAAGAAGGGGGTTTTTTTCCACATACGCATTGTGGAAAAACAAGGTATCCGTACTCGTTGGAGACTACCTCCTGGCCAAGGGGTTATTACTGTCCTTAGACCACGATGATTTCAGGATATTGCAGCTGCTGTCAGGAGCTGTCCGAAAGATGAGCGAGGGGGAATTGCTTCAAATTGAAAAGGCCCGTACCCTCAATCTCGACGAAGCAGTCTATTTCGAGATCATCCGGAACAAAACGGCGTCCCTGCTTGCCTCATCCTGCGCTGCCGGCGCTTTTTCCAGCAGCGGCGACGAAATGCTGACTGAAAAATTGTCGAGGTTTGGCGAGGCGGTAGGCGTTGCTTTTCAGATCAAGGACGATCTGTTCGACTATGGCAATGAAAAGACCGGGAAACCTTCGGGGAATGATCTGAAGGAGAAAAAACTAACCCTTCCCCTGATCTATACGCTGAATACGGTTGAACGTCCGCTCCGGCGCGAATTGATCTATATTATCAAAAATCAAAATCGCGAACCCGATAAAATCAAATACGTGCTGGACCAGGTAGTAAAAGCCGGCGGCATCCGCTACGCAACAGAAAAAATGAACCAATATCGCGACCAGGCCATGGCCATCCTTCACGAGTTCGGTGATAGCGAGGTTCGCCAGGCCCTGGAAGAGCTGGTGCGGTTCACGACGGATCGAAAGTATTGAATAGATGACGGATGATAGATGACAGATGACAGGCGATTTTGATCTTAGCGACCTACGACCCTAACTTGAGGCAGACAACTGTCATCCGCCATCTGTCATCTGCCATCAAAACTATGGTAATGGTTAAAAGATGGACGATAAAGCAGCCCGATGAAGCGAAGGTGTTCGACCTGCAGCAGTCACTGCGCATACACGAGGCGCTTTGCCGCATACTCTGCGGAAGAGGCATCGATACGTTCGACAAGGCAAAGGATTATTTCAGACCTCAGTTGAGCCAACTGCACGATCCCTGGCTGATGAAAGATATGGATAAGGCCGTTGCCCGCATCCTCGAGGCCATCAACCGTCGCGAGCAGATACTTATTTTCGGGGACTACGACGTGGACGGCACTTCAGCCGTTGCCTGCATCTACCAGCTGCTATGTACCATTTATGAACCCGAACGGATAGACTTCTATATTCCACACCGGCACCGGGAAGGCTACGGCATTTCAAAAGCGGGAATTGACCATGCCATCGGGAACCATTTTACCCTGATCATTTCTGTAGACTGCGGGATTAAATCCGTCGAGTTGGTTACTTATGCGGCCAAAGCCGGCATCGATTTCATTATCTGCGATCATCATCTTCCCGACCTGGTGCTGCCATCCGCAGTAGCGATTTTGAACCCAAAACAACCCGGATGCTCATATCCCTACAAAGAACTTTGCGGCTGTGGCGTGGTATTCAAACTCATCACCGCGCTTTGCAGGGAACTGGGCTACGGCGACGCTGTCTATCTCCGGTTCCTCGATCTTGTCGCCGTGGCAACCGCCGCCGATATCGTTCCAATGACCGGCGAGAACCGGATACTAACCTTCTACGGCCTGAAAAAAATAAATGAAGATCCCAATCATGGTCTCGCCGCCCTCATGCAACTGGGCGGCCTGAAACCACCGGTTTCAATCACCGCATTGGTCTTCGTTATCGCGCCAAGGGTAAATGCAGCAGGAAGAATGGACGACGCTAAAAAGGCCGTTCAGATGTTCATTGCCGGGAGTTTCGATGAGGCGATGAATTATGCCGACCTGCTGCACGCAGACAACAGCGACAGAAAAGAAACAGATGCCCTCATTACCGAAGAAGCGCTTGCACTGATTGAAGCAAATGAAACAATGCAGAATCGCAAGTCGACGGTCGTTTATCAGTCTCACTGGCATAAAGGCGTGGTTGGCATTGTTGCTTCACGACTGATAGAGAGATATTACCGCCCCACTGTTGTGCTGACGCAAAGCGGAGGATTGGTTTCCGGAAGCGCCCGCAGCGTTCAGGGATTCAACCTCTACGAAGCTATTCATGCCTGCAGGGAATACCTGATCGGATATGGTGGCCATTTCGCTGCCGCCGGGCTCACTTTAGATCCCGGGAATGTCGAATCGTTCAGCGAGAAATTCGAAGAAATTGTTGCATCGAGCATCGAACCACAGCTCCTGATCCCCGAGCTCGTCATCGATTCGGAAATCCGGTTCAGCGATATCAGTTTTTCTTTTCTCAATATCCTGCAGCAGATGGAACCTTTTGGTCCGGGGAACTTGAAGCCGATATTCATCTGCCGGAATGTTCAGGATACCGGCTATTCCCGAATACTTAAGGAAAAGCATCTCCGGTTTTCCCTTCGTCAGGACGGATATACCTGCGCAGGCATCGGATTCAATATGGCCGACAAAATGCCTTTGCTACAGCACCCGGTCGACATCGCCTTCACCCTCGAGGAAAATGAATGGAATGGAGAGAAAAATTTACAGTTGAGAATCGTTGACGTAAGAGAAAATGTGAAGATGTGAAAATATGTAAATGTGGAAATAAAAGAAACTATGCATCTTCACATTTCCACATCTCCACATTTTCACATTATCATTCTCCTGTTTCCAAAATAATCCTGCTCCGCTCATCTCCGCCAATCAGTTCCACGCTTCGCTGAATGAAGTTCGTCAGTTCATTGCCTTTGAGCAGTCCCTGGGAAAGCAGGGCCAGATCGGCGAGATTATGAACCAGCTTCTGCTGCTTGTCGGTATTTTGTTCGCCGAGAATATTTTTATAGATGGGATGATTGCCGTTCACCGTAAGGGTGATCTCATCGGGCATATTGGCATAGAAAGCACCCATGCCTCCGCCCCCGTTCATCGCCGCCATATCCTTCATGCGCCGCATGAATTCGGGCCGCGTGGCGATCACGGGCAGTCCTTCGGGATTGAGCCCACGCACTTCGACCGTGGTGTGCAGGCCGGGGATGTCGAGCCTGAACAATTCTTTTAACTTCTCTTCTTCTGCTTTCCCGAGCACGGTATCCACTGCGTCCTGCTTATCGACCAGGTTATCCACTACATCGCTGTCCACCCGTGTAAAATGAACTGAATCCCATTTCATCTCCATCTGGTTGATGAAGCCGGCATCGATAAGGGTGTCCAGTTTTACCACTTTGTATCCCTTAGCCTGTGCTTCTTTAATATAGGAGTTCTGCTGAATCGGATCGCTGGTATAAATGATCACCAGCTTTCCTTCCTTATTTTTTTGAAGGGCTTCTGCTTCGATCCGGTATTCTTCGAGCGTATAAAAGCGACCGCCGTCTGCGTCTTCCATGATATGGAATTTATTCGCACGCTCTAAGAATTTGTCGTCCGTCATCATGCCGTACTTCACAAACAGGCCAAGGCTCTCCCACTTCTCTTCGTATTCTTTCCTTTCGTTATTAAAGATCTCTTCCAGCTTATCGGCCACCTTTTTGGTGATATGGTTATTGATCTTTTTTACATTCGGATCGCCCTGGAGATAACTCCTGCTTACATTCAGCGGAATATCCGGACTGTCGATCACTCCCTGCAACAGCATCAGAAATTCGGGAACAATATCTTTCACCTCGTCGGTCACAAACACCTGGTTGCTGTAAAGCTGTATCCGGTCCTTTTGTATTTCATAGCTCTGCTTGATCTTCGGGAAATACAATATCCCGGTCAGGTTGAACGGATAGTCTACGTTAAGATGGATCCAGAACAAGGGCGCATCGCTGAAAGGATAGAGCTCCTTATAAAAATTCTGGTAGTCAGCATTCGTCAGCTCGCCGGGCTTGCGTGTCCAGGCGGGATGCGTGTTGTTGATCTGCTTGTCTTCAAAAAAGATAGGAATGGGCAGGAAGCGGCAAAATTTTTCCAGGATGGAGCGAATACGGCTTTCGTCTAAGAATTCCTTGCTTTCCTCATTGATGTGGAGAATGATATCCGTGCCGCGACCGCTGCGCTCGGCTTCTGCTATGCTGTACTCCGGGCTGCCATCACATTCCCATCTCACTGCGGCAGTACCCTCCTTATAACTCTTTGAAATCACGTCAACCTGGCTGCTTACCATAAAGGCCGAATAGAATCCAAGCCCGAACTTGCCGATAATGGCATTCTCATTCTGGTTTTTATACTTATTTACGAACTCTTCCGCGCCGGAGAGGGCCACCTGGTTGAGGTATTTATCGACCTCTTCGGCGGTCATCCCGATACCCTGGTCGGAAATGGTGATGGTAGACGCGGCTTTATCGAGCGTGACGGCAATCTTCAAATCGCCGATATCCCCCTTTGCCTCGCCTAAGGAAGATAAGGTCTTCAATTTCTGGGAAGCATCTACTGCATTGCTAATCAGCTCTCTGAGAAAGATTTCGTGGTCGCTGTACAGGAATTTCTTGATGATGGGAAAGATATTCTCGGTCTGAACACGTATACTTCCTTTTTGCATAATGGCAATTTTTTGGCTGGGGGACAAATTTAGTACCATTTGGGGGTAGTCTGACAGGTTGACGGATGATGGTTAGCGGTTGGCGGTTAACGGTTGACGGAAGGCCGCTAACCGTTAACCCTCTACCGTCAACCAATTTCAGTTTTTGACTAAAAAGCGCTACCTTTGCGACCCATTTATTTTTAAACAAAAACAGGGAAATGAACAATTATGAATTGATGGTGATTTTTACCCCTGTGCTCTCTGAAGAGGATTTCAAAGCCGCTCAGAGCAAATACACGGCCTTCGTTAAAGAAAACGGCGGTACTGTGGTGCACGACAATCCCTGGGGTCTGAAATCACTGGCGTATCCCATCCAGAAGAAAACCACAGGCTTGTACTGGGTTC
>DASZRP010000311.1:0-4951 GCA_035548895.1 Puia sp.
TTAAAATCCTTGTGGTCGATGTGCCGCCAAGGTAGATGGTGATCCCGTAAGCGGCCGCAAAGAGAATAATTCCGGTGAGGATCAGGTAGATATTCCTGCGGAGAAAACTTTTTAAAAAATCGATCAATCGGCGGGTTTTTGTCTTTTTACGGCATTCCAAACAGCGTCCAGCTCTTCCAGGGAAAGGTCCTGCATTCGTTTGCCGCTTAAAACAATACACTCTTCCATCTTCGTGAACCGGTCGATAAATTTCCGGTTGGTGCGTTCCAATGCGGCTTCGGCATCTATCCGCAAAAATCGTGCATAATTGATCATCGAGAACATCAAATCGCCGAATTCGTCTTCGATCCGGGCAATATCATCCGATTCGATTGCCTCTTTGAGCTCTGCTGTTTCCTCCTCCACTTTTTGCCATACTTCATCCCGGTTATTCCATTCAAATCCGACCTGTTTTGCCTTTTCCTGCAGTCTGATGGCTTTTACCACGGCGGGCAGCGATTTGGGCACTCCGGCTAACACCGATTTTTTGCCTTCTCTTAATTTCAGGTTTTCCCAGTTCCGTTTTACATCCTCTTCGTCTTCGACCCGGACATCCCCATAGATATGCGGATGGCGGGAGATCAGTTTCTCGCTGATGCCATCGAGCACCTGCTCCAGGGTAAATTTTCCCTGCTCCCTGGCGATGCGGGAATAAAACAAAAGGTGCAGGAAAAGATCCCCAAGCTCCTCCTTTATACCCGGCCAGTCCTCGACCAGAATGGCATCGGTGAGTTCATACAGCTCTTCTATGGTGAGGGAACGCAGGCTCTGTATGGTCTGCTTACGATCCCAGGGGCATTGCTCCCGGAGCTCATCCATGATTTTCACTAATCGTAAAAAGGCCGCAGGTACCGGTTCATTTTGCATAACTACACTTCAAAAAAAGAAAACAGAAAGAATCCCAAAAACAGCATAAGGAAAACAAGAAAAGAAGAAAGACAGAGCAGACCGTACTTCATGATCGTTTTAAAACGCCCCTGGCCATAAAAATTCCGCATGGCCTTATAGTAATATCCCAGCGAAAACAGGATGAGCAGGGTTTCTATCCACCCAATCCAGCCCCAGCCCGCCATTTCCCTTATTTGATCTGTGCCAAGAAAAATCAGCAAAACCAAAAAGGAAAAAATATACAGGTGCAGGGAAAAAATACCATGATCAACGTAATAAAACTGCTTCCGGCGTATGTAGAGCAGCTTCAGGATCAGGGCAAAAACCGGCAGGGAAATAAAAAGCATCTTGGGAAAATGGTGCAAAAAGCTACCAATCCATTCTTTGATCAGATCGGCCTTGTTATCGCGATAGCGTCCCCTCAATTCCGCATTTTTCCGCATCACGGATCTTTCAATCCACCCATCGCGCTCTTTCGCCGGCAACGCACGCTGGGCAGAATCATATTGCGCCGCCGAATTATATTCTCCATTCAATCCGGTAATATTCACCGATTGCGCCGAAGACGCCGGGCCGATCGTTATATTTACCGGAGCGTCTTTCTGAACCCCCAGGGCTTTCCGGATCAGGGCGGAGTCTTCAGGCGTTCCTGCCTGCGCCAGCGCACTGTCTAATACGACTGTCGAATGCCCGGATTGTTTTGAATGCTCGCCGAAATGAATATTTTTCACACTGTAGACAGAAAAAAACATCAGGAAAAAAAAGGCCGAAGTGAAGACGTACATGCGAACGGGATCAAGATAGCTTGCCCTTCTGCCCCGGATATATTCCTTCGATAAAAACCCGGGCTTTATCACCAGGTCCTTCACAGTAGAAAAGAACTTGCCGTCGAAATGGGTAATGTCGGAAAAAAAATGATTGACCAGATGGCCCACCGTTTGCCGGGGCTCAATATTTTCCTGGCCGCAACATGAACAATACCGCTCCGATACAGTGGCTCCGCAATTCAAACAGGTTTTCTCTGCCCTAAGCTTACGATGTGACAACCGGTAATTTTAATTAAAAATAAAGATATTCGATATAATTAAGACGGCCTTTTTCCGTTAACCTTGTGATCTTAAATCATGGTGATCATGTGCCGGCGGTATCTGTTTATTTTGTTCGTTACACTGGCTTTTCATGCTAACGGTCAGTACTATTACCGGGATATTCTGGCGAATCGTCAGACCCAGCGTATCTGGAAGTCCTATTATGCCAATAAAGTCGCCAAGGTCGACATTCAGAGCCTTGAGAGCAATGGTGAACCGACTCCGGGCTTTACCTGCAACCAAACCGTTTCCCGCGATTTCCGGACCGTTGAGACCTTCACCCAGTCAACCCGCGTGCAGGCATCTGACTTGCAAACTCGGTATGACGAGTCGGGACGAGTGGTAGAAACAGTGGACAGCAGCGACACGTACAAGAGCACTACCGATTACACCTACGATGCGGCCGGAAATCTGATCCTCGTAGTCAACCGGGCTCTGGAAACAGACAACCAGCTGGAGGCTGTGGAAAGCCACTATTGGTATTATGAGCATAACAGGCCGGTCCGGATGGTGAAGATCAAAGGAAAATCGGATACGACCATAGTCGTGTTCAAGTCCGACGACAAGGGAAATATTGTGCAGGAAACCGCAACACACCGGGGGGACGTTATTCCCGATATTTATTATTACTACGACGACCAGGGGCGCCTCACCGACGTCGTCAGATATAACGAAAAAGCAGCCAGGCTTCTTCCGGACTATATGTTTGAATATGGAGCATACGGTATTGCTTCCATGCTCTATGTTCCGCCCGGATCATCTGCATATCAAAAATGGATTTACGATTACGATCAGCGTGGGCTAAAAACAGCCGAGACCTGTTACAATAAGAAAAAGGAAATCCTTGGCCGCATGACTTTTCAATATACGCTCCGTTAATGCATCGCTTCAGCCATCGCCGGCTTGGTCTTGCTCGTTTTTACAAAGAGCACGAAGGGAATGCAGATCAGGAAAATGATTCCGAGATAGTAAAACACATCCATATAGGTCAGCACGTTCGACTGCACAGTCACTGAATAATCCAGCACCTTATAGGCTGATTGCAGCGCCGTATTGGGCGCCATGCCTTTGGCCATGAATCCATGCTGAAGGGCATTGATCCGGTTGTGCACATCCGGGTTGTCGATGCCGAGCTTGCTCACCAGGTTACTGCGGTGATCCATATTCTGGCGGGCCATAAAGGTGGTGATAATGGCTACGCCGAAAGAACCGCCCACCTGCCGCATCATCCCGGTAAATGAGACCCCCTGTCCGATCTCCGGCCCTTTCAGGGTACTCAGCGACAGCGAGGTAATGGGAATAAACAACATCGCCATTCCTGCACCACGAACCACCAGCATCCAGAAGAAAGCTTCCGAGCCTGTGTCGTTGGTCAGGATCTTGTATCCCCAGAAACAAAAGATAGCAAACATCAGCATGCCGGCGGAAACCAGAAACTGCTGCGGCATGCCCCGCTGGAGAATTTGCCCGATAAAAGGCATCATGAAAGCAGTGGTTACCGAGGAAGCCACCATCAGCATGCCGGATTGCTCCGCGGTCCAGCCCAGCGTACTCTGGGTATAGATTGGGATGATAAAGGTTGAACCGTAGAGGCCGAAGCCGAGAATAAACGTCAGTATGGTCCCGATGCGGAGATTGCCGTTTTTCAATACCCGCAGGTTCACGATGGGGTTGCGGAATACCATTTCGCGCCAGATGAAAAAGAATCCCGCTAAAAATGTAACACAACTGAATAGAATAATATACTTGTCGGCAAACCAGTCGTCATCCTGTCCTTTTTCCAGCACGTACTGCAGGGAACCGATAGAAATGGTCAGCAGCGCAATCCCAAGCCAGTCGATATCCTCAATAGCGCTTTTTTTGGCATAGTGCGGGTTGCGGACAAACTGCAGGGTCAGCAGGGTAGCGATCACCCCGATGGGAATATTGATGTAGAAAATGTAGGGCCAGGAAAAATGATCTACGATATACCCGCCTAAGGGCGGTCCGAGCGTTGGGCCAACGATAACACCCAGGCCGTATATCGCCTGTGCCATGCTGCGTTTTTCGGGCGGATAGGCTTCGGTGATGATTGTCTGGGAAGTCGCCAGCAGGGCGCCGCCGCCGATCCCCTGCAGGAACCTGAAGAATACCAGTTCCCAGATACCCGTCGCATTGCCACACAAAAATGAGCAGGCCGTAAAGATCATGATCGAAGTGGCGAAATAAAGCCGCCGTCCGAACTGGCTGGCCAGCCAGCTCGTCATCGGGATAATAATTACGTTGCCAATTGCATAGGCCGTGATTACCCAGGCCACTTCCGTCAGCGTAGCACCCAGGTTTCCCCGCATATCGTTCAACGCCACATTCACGATGGTGCTGTCGATAATTTCAAGCAGGGTACATATAATGGCCGTAATAGTAATGATGACACGCCGTGAGCCATATTCGACTAAGGAATCGGAACGATCCATATCTTAATTTTTTTCCGCTGACAAAATCAATTACCGCTGATGTGGACATCAACATTCACATTCATGCCTGCTTTCAGCCTGTTTAACACAGAGTCCGCCGCATTCGCAAACTCGATCTTGATTGGCAGGCGCTGAACCACCTTGACGAAATTTCCGCTGGCGTTGTCGGGGGGAAGCAGGGCGAAACGCGCGCCAGTAGCCGGTGAAAACGAGCTGACGCTGGCTTCAAACTCATGCCCCGGAATGGCATCCGCTTCCACAATCACCCGCTGTCCAACGCGGATCTTATTGTACTGGGTTTCTTTGAAATTGGCCACAACCCAAAGGCTCTGGTCCAGAACAATACTGAAGGTGGATTGTCCCGCGTTCAGGAATTGCCCAACCTGCACATTTACTTTCGATACAAGCCCGTCTGCCGGAGACGTGATAACGGCGTAAGAAAGATTCAACTTCGCATCGTCCACATCAACCTGCCGCTGTTTA
>DASZRP010000312.1:0-18658 GCA_035548895.1 Puia sp.
AGACAGTTCGATGCGGGGCAGTTTGTCGCCCTGCCATTTTCCCTTCATGGTACCAGAGAAATCCAGGATGCCGTCGTAGCGGAAATGTTTCAGTTCTTTAGCCAGGGATTCGGGGGCAAACGAGAAGAGCTGGTGGAAATCGGGCTTGTCGCCGGAGAACCGGAGATCGACGGTATTCCCGTGGAGCAGGTCAACCGTTCCTGAAATATCGAAGCTGGCGTCTTCCAGCTTCAGCTTTCCGGTTTGCAGCTTTAACAGCTGAGTTGCCTTCTGATAGGAAAGCCGGATATCGGCGCTCAGGTGTTTACGGCGGAACAACGTGGTATCGCCCGGGCGGGTAAGATCGGCCATGAGGTTTCCCTGCAGACTGCTGTAGATATGCAGGCTGTCGTCGCGAAAGGCCGACTGGATCTTATCGATATGACAAGCCAGCTGCTGGCCGCTGGCTTTATCGAGAAAAGAGATATCGAGGTTACGGAGCACGATCTTCTTCAGGGCCAGGTTAAGCGCGGCGGAACTATCGCTGGCGCCTGTGGCAGTATCCGTGTTCATGCGGGCCGCTTCGACGATATTCAACCTGCCGTCGGCACCTTCCACCAGGCTGAGATGCCCGTTCTTCAGGGAGATCACTTTTACACGATAGTGCTGCTTAAGGATATCGGGGAGGCTGAAGCCGGCATATATCTTTTCAGCTTCAAAAAGGGATTGGCTGCTACCAGGTTGTTTGGCAGCATAGAATCGTACATTCTTCAGCGCGATGGAAACGTAGGGAAAGTTCTGGAAGATTGAAATATTGCTGCCGCCGATCACCAGTTCGCCTGGCAACCGCTTGTTCAGTTCACCGACGGCCAGCTTCACTACCCGTTCCTGCTGGAAATAGAGCAGCGCCGCCGCTGCGATCACTAATACCAGGAAGGCAATGACAGGCAGGATCAGGAAACGAAATATGATTTTCCTCAGGGTCTTCATCGGATATCGTATTGACAGTCCGTGTATTGTTAGAACGAACAGAAGGCAAAATAATTACATGGGCCGAATAAAACAAACCCGACTGCTGCCGGTTTGGTCCGGAATCCGATTCTTTCCCAACTTGAGGTCACAAATTGTGACCTCAAGTTTATCTCGTCATTCCGTATCGGTCAATTCAGATCACCTGATTTAATCATACTGTTTGAATCCGATTCTGTTTCTTGGAGGAGGATTTCGGTGTTTTTCGAGCAGTTCTTTCAGAACAGCAAAAATATTTTCAATATCCCTGGTATTGCCCTTTATATCTTTTTCCAACCTGGCTAATTGAATTAATATTTCTTTATGCGTTAACGCGTACTGCCGAAGCTTCGTAAAAACCCGTATAATTCTAATATTCACCTCAATGGCTGTTTTACTATTCAAAACACTGGACAACATAGCAATGCCTTGCTCAGTAAAAACACTTGGTCGGCGTCTGATTCCGCCCCAACTTGAGGTCACAATTTGTGACCTCAAGTTGGTCCATTCTCTTTCGCTTAATGTGAACATAAAATCTTTAGGGAAGCGCTCCTTATTTCTTTTAACGCTTTGATTAAATACCTTAGTCGGCACACCATACATCTTTGCAAGATCCCTATCCAACATTACTTTCTCTCCCCGTATGAAATAGATCTTGTTCAGGATCTTTTGATCCATCATCAATACCTGCAATTCCTTCTTCGCCATAAAAGTCTTTTTAAAATTCCCGAATAATATTGTACCGCCTGCTATCTTGAGGTCACAAATTGTGACCTCAAGATTTCAAATGCACGAATGAAGGAGTCAATATAGCGCAAATGCGCAGAAGCAAAAAGGTGATTTCCCCGGCTTGAGGCAGGTGATACTCACAAATTCACCTGGTGCGTCAGCTTTCGGCAAAACCAGAGCGAGCCGCATTGCAGGATCGCAACGATGAGCAGCGCATAGCGCATGGCTGACTCTTCTCCGGCACTCCGGAAAAGTAAATAAAAGATCAGCAATCCGCTAAGCCTTCCGATTTCCATGAATACATCGGAGTCGAAGATAAAGCTGAAGCGATCGCGGCGTGTGAGGCGGCTGCAGCGATCTATCGTGCGCATGCGGATCGTGGTATAAGAAAACGGATTGAGCACATTAGCCAGCTTATAGCAAACATAAAATACCATCAGGCCGGGGATGGTGAACGAAAGCGCCAGCAGCAGGGAGCCGGCAAAAAAAGCACAGATGCTCAGGGTGAGCATCCCGATCCTGTGGCGTGGCAGGGTGAGCCTGCCAAGAAGGTAAACGGGAATAGTGGTGATCAGTACCGCAAAGAATTCCACCGTGCCCAGTGCGCTTTCATTCCCAAAGAAATGAAAGATGAGGATCGGCGGCAGGAAAAAGAATACGCCTTCAGCCACCCCTTCGAAAATATTGATGGCTCGCTGTATATTCCAGAGCTTATCGTAACGCAAATAGATGAATCGTTTCAGGGGAATCGATTCATAACGGCCACGGGCAATTGAAAATGCGGCCACCAGGAATAGCAGGGTAGTAATGACAAACACGGCAATATAGCCCATCAGGTAATTACTTCCGTTATCGCGTGTCAGAACCGAGAATAAGACCGGCGCTACAAGCTGGGCCACCGTCATCAGGCTGTATTCCACACCGCCGAAATAGTTCCGGTTCCCGTCGGTTGTGCTGAGGATCGTGATATAGTGTCGCATGCCCCAGTACATGCCGGTGCCCAGGCCGACCAGACAGCCGCTCACGATCACCTCAGCTGGTGTAATGGATTTGAGAAAAAGCAGCGGCAGGAAGGAAAAAGCATGGATCAGCATCGCAGCAATATAGAGATAGTTGAGCCTGACAAAATGCAGGAACAAACCGCCAGTCAGAAAACCCAGGCTAAGGCCAATAAAATAACCGGAGAAATAATTCAGATTGAACAGTACGTCGTGGGTGCTCCTGAATAAAAAGGCGCTGGCGGAATAGCTCACCAGGGTGCTGACGAGAATAAAACAGAAATTAGCGAGGACCAGCCGTCTCGAACCGGCGGACAAATCCAGGAATTTATTCTTCTCCCGGATGAGCTGGGTGGATATTCTATTTGTCGGGTGCTGCAGTTGAGTCATGGTACGCGAACCGTCAATCGCTGGTTACGGCACTTAAAAATAGAAATTCCGGAGCATTTTATCGCCTGTTTTGAAAAGAGTCTTACTTAGATCAGCGAGGCGGCATGTAAAGCATCCCGCTGCAGAATACCGATCTGCCTGCCGGAAGTCCTGATCAAGCCAGCCTGTTCGAATTCCAGCAGGAGTTTATACACCGTTTCATAAGCTGCTCCCGTATAGGCTGCAATGTCCTGTCTGCTGATCTGGAAGGCAATATTACCGGAAGGATCGACACCAAATTTTTTTTCAAGGGCCAGAAGGTTCCCCGCTACCCGGCTTCGCACGGACCGATGGGCCAGGTCGCGCATGCGCTGCTCGGATAACTGCAGCTCATCGGCAAAGAACAGCATGAGATCGAACATCAGTTCGGGGTTTACCTTCAGGGTGGCGTAAAAAAAATCCATATCTATGTAGCAGGCCTCCACCTGGCTCAACGCCGTCGCCGTGATCGGATATTTATCGGAATGGCTTGAAAGGCCGCGATGGCCGATGATGTCGTTATTCGTAGCAAAGCGGATGATAAGCTCTTTGTCGTCGGTCCAGTGCTTATGCACTTTCACCACACCGTCTATCATGAAGTACACGCCACGAACCGGATCGCCTTCGCTGAAGATCTGCTCTCCTTTTTTGAAGTGCCTGATTTGCCTGTGCAGGTCCAGCGCGGGCCACCATTCCCTGCGGCAATGATCGTACAGGTACCTGGGCACATGGGGCAGCGCTTGTTTTTGCTTCTTCATGAATGCAATGGTAAGGATAAAACCGCTTGCATCACCGGATTGGCCGCCGGGTTATCTTTCAGGTTAACGACTTCACCAATAACAATCACGGCAGGGTTTTGCAGGCCTGCATGCTGTGCCCGGAAAGCCAGGTCTTTTACTTTTCCGGTTACCATTTTTGCTCCGGGCAGGGTACCGTTTTGAATTACTGCGGCCGGCGTTTCTCCCCTGCCCTCTTTCCTAAAGATATCACAGATCAGTTCCAACCGGCTCATGGCCATCAGGATCACCACCGTTGCCGAAGAACGGGCAGCCAGGTAAATATCTTTTGAAACGGACCCATCTCTCGTCATGCCTGTCACTACCCAAAAGCTTTCATTAATGCCGCGGCAGGTCATCGGGATCATCTGCGAGGCCGGTACTGCCAGCGCGCTCGAAATGCCCGGAACCATATTCACCTGCATGCCGGCCCCGGCCGCTGCAGCTATTTCCTCCTGTGCGCGGCCGAATACAAAGGGGTCGCCACCTTTCAATCGTACCACCCTCTCATACTGCCGTCCATAGTCAATGATCAGGCTGTTGATCTCCTGCTGGCTCAACGCGTGGCAACCATAACGCTTGCCCACAAAACGTTTCACCGTCTGCTTTCCGGCATAGCCAAGCAGTTCTTCATTCACCAGGGCATCGTATAAGATCACATCGGCTTTTTCCAATACGCGTATAGCGCGGAGCGTGATCAGCTCCGGGTCTCCGGGACCCGCTCCTACCAGGTATAATGTAGACATGTAATTATATTATGATTAGATATATGTAATAAAACATTCTATTAATTTTGGAAATTAACTTCAAATAATATTATTTTTATCAAATCAAGTCACAAAATAGTTATTTGCTTTACAAAATAAGCAATTTATTCACATAGCTATTTTTTACATATTTACGATTCCTGCCATTTTTCTTTATCTAAAGCTACTGTTTATGAAGCTTGTAGTCATCGGAAATGGCATGGTCGGTTATAAATTTTGCGAGAAGCTCACAGGAAGAAATCCCGGAAAATTTGAGATCACGGTATTTGGAGAGGAAGACCGACTGGCCTACGACCGGGTCCACCTGAGTGAATATTATGGGGGCAAGCATGGTGAAGACCTGGAACTGGCCCCCGGGGAATGGTATCTCCAAAATGGCATCCGCCTCCATCTCGGCGATCCGGTGACTGGCGTCGACCGCTCCGCTAAAACCGTCCGCAGCCTGAAAGGAGAAACTATTCCCTACGACATCCTCGTATTCGCGACAGGATCTTCGGCCATGGTGCCCCCTATTCATGGCGTGGAGAAAAAGGGCGTATTTGTTTACCGCACGCTGGAAGATCTGGACCTGATCCGCGACTATGCGAAAAAGGCAAAAAAGGCTGCCGTGCTTGGCGGCGGGCTTCTCGGTCTGGAAGCAGCTAAAGCCATGCTGGACCTTGGTATGCAAAAGACCTATGTCATTGAATTCGCTGCCCGCCTTATGCCAAGACAACTGGATGAGGCTGGCGCAGCTGCGCTGAAAAATAAACTCACTGCCCTGGGCCTTAGCATCCACACCCAACGACATACTTATCAGATTCTGGGCGAAGATACCATTACCGGGATCCAGTTCGTGGATGAAAGCGAATTGTCGGTCGACATGCTGGTGATCTCCACAGGCATCCGGGCAAGGGATGAACTCGCAGCAGCCTGCGGTCTGACCATCGGATCGAGGGGCGGCGTTGCCGTAAATGATCTCATGCAAACCAGCGATCCCGATATCTATGCCATCGGGGAATGCGCATCGCATAAAGATTTCATCTATGGGCTCGTGGCGCCGGGCTATGAAATGGCGGAAGTATTAGTGAACCATCTCTGTGGAGGAAAGAGCGGGAAAAAGTATGATGCGAAAAAATTCACCGGCTTCGACATGAGCACCAGGCTCAAGCTGGTGGGCACGGACGTAGCCAGTTTCGGCGACCCGTTCCTGGCCACCGATAAAGTGAGTTCGGTACTTTATGAAGACAGGCTCAACGGGATTTACAAGCGGCTGATATTGTCGGCCGATGGAAAACATCTGCTTGGGGGTATCCTGGTAGGAGAAGCCGCTCAATACAATATGCTGCTGCAGCAGTATAAGAACAAAACCCCGCTCCCGCCGAATCCGGAAGAGCTGGTCCGTTCGCCGCGGGCGGATAACAAAACAGCCGGCGATGGCGTATCGGCATTGCCCGACGAAGCGCTGATCTGCAGTTGCGAGAGCATTAGCAAAGGAGAAATTTGTCGTGCCGTTTCGGAGTCAGGATGCGAGACGATCGACGCCATCAAAAAATGCACGAAGGCCGGAACAGGCTGCGGCGGTTGCCTGCCCATGGTCAAAGACCTGCTGGTGCATACCATGAAGCAGCAGGGAAAATATGTTCGCAATACGCTCTGTGAACATTTTCCTTATACAAGACAGGAATTGTACGACCTGGTTAAAATTCACGGCCTGAAGACCTTCGATGCGGTATTGAATAAACTCGGCAAGGGAGATGGCTGCGAGCTTTGCAAGCCACCCATTTCTTCCATACTGGCCAGCCTTTGGAACGAAATGATCCTGCAGCAGGGAAATGATACAGCCCAGGACAGCAACGATCGTTTTTTAGCCAATATTCAAAAAGGCGGCACCTATTCCGTTGTCCCCCGCATTCCGGGCGGCGAGATCACACCCGACAAACTGATCTCCATTGGGGAAGTAGCTAAAAAATATAATCTGTACACCAAGATCACCGGAGGCCAGCGTATCGACCTGTTCGGCGCCCATCTCAGCGAACTCCCCATGATCTGGGAAGAACTGATCGCTGCCGGATTTGAGAGTGGTCACGCCTATGGAAAGGCCCTCCGCACGGTAAAAAGCTGTGTTGGCAGCACCTGGTGCCGTTTCGGATTGCACGACAGCGTGAGTTACGCCATCCGCATCGAAGAACGATATCGCGGATTGCGGGCGCCGCATAAAATCAAATCTGCCGTGTCTGGTTGCATCCGGGAATGCGCCGAAGCCCGCAGCAAGGATTTCGGCATCATCGCGACGGAGAAAGGATGGAATCTTTTTGTTTGCGGTAACGGCGGCAGCAAACCGCAACACGCCCAATTGTTAGCTTCCGACCTCGACAGCGAAACCTGTATCCGGTATATCGATCGTTTTCTGATGTTTTATATCTCTACCGCTGATCCGCTGACGCGCACAGCCACCTGGCTCAACAAAATGGAAGGCGGACTGGACTATCTGCGTAATGTGGTGGTGAACGACAGTCTCGGCATGGGCGTTCAGTGGGAAAAGGAAATGCAAATGCTGGTAGACGCCTACCAGTGCGAATGGAAAGCGGCGCTCGCCGATCCGCAGATCAGAAAACGGTTCAATCATTTCGTCAATTCGCCGGAAAATAAAGATCCAACGATTCGCTTTGAAACCATGCGGGGCCAGAAGAAGCCGGCAGACTGGAATCCGGCCTGATCAGGTTGCCATTAAACGATTAGCCTTTTGCCATTGCGCACGGTGATCACCGTGATTGTCTTGCCATGATTTTTTTAAAACCCATTTTATGCATCTTAAAGATCCGATTGAAGCAAGCGTATCCCCTGCCTGGGTACGGGCCTGCCGTGTAGACGACGTTGTGGAGAATGGCGGTGTCTGCGTTCGCCTGGGAAATGAACAAATCGCGCTCTTTCATTTCACGCGTCGCAATGAATGGTACGCCACACAGAATGAGTGCCCGCACAAGAAACAAATGGCCCTGAGCCGCGGCATGATCGGCACCTGGCAGGGCGAACCCAAAATTGCCTGCCCCTTCCATAAGAAAACATTTTCTCTCATCACGGGGAAATGCCTGAACGGAGAAGAATGCGGTTTGCGCACCTATCCGGTCAAAGTGGAAGATGGCTATGTTTTTATTCTCGCTTAATACACCCGAATTATTCACTGCTAAATTTATGTTTTATGGATTATGTAACACCAAAGGAAGTCACTTCCCACATGCTGCAAACCGCCGTCAATAAATCTGCTTTGCCCGTGCAGGATCTGTTGATCCGCGGCATATTGTCCGGCGCCCTGCTCTCCATTTCAGTTACACTCGCCTATGCTACGGTAACCCAGACGAAGTTGCCGCTGACCGGCGCCCTGGTCTTCCCGGTAGGCTTTGTGATCATTGTGCTGTTGGGGCTCGAACTGGTGACCGGAAGTTTTTCCCTTATACCGCTGGCTTTTTTCGAAAAGAAGATCAGCTTTCGCACCATGGCCGGGAACCTGGCCTGGGTATTCATCGGTAATCTTGCCGGCAGCCTGGCATTTGCTTTCCTTTACTGGGCTGCAGTATCGGAATTCGGAACGATCACGGCCAACGGCCCCATCGAACAAATGATCATTGCCGTAGCGGAAAAAAAGACCATCGGCTATGCGGCGCACGGGGTAGCCGGTTTTTCCGCTGAGTTCGTCAAGGCGCTCCTCTGTAACTGGATGGTTTGCCTCGGTGTGGTGATGCCTATGGCTTCAAAATCCACTGCAGGAAAGATTCTCGCCGCAGCCATTCCCATTTTCATCTTCTTCGCATTGGGCTATGAACATGCCGTCGTGAACATGTTTGTCATCCCCGCCGGCATTCTGTTTGGCGCCAAAGTCAGCGTGGCCGACTGGTGGATATATAATCAGGTCATCGTTACGCTGGGCAACATTATCGGCGGACTGCTCTTTACCGGCGCTGCCATCTATTATACACATCGTAAAGAAGTCAATCCGGAAGTAAGGGTGCTGAAAGGAGCCGCCTAAGTTTACCATTAAATATTTTACCCACTTCTTTCTGCTTATCCACCAGCAGGAAACCAATCCTCATTTCCTAAAAATCAAGATTATGAACCAGAAACCAACTGCGGGTTACCGCTTTCTCTATGTTCTTTTTTTCTTTGTCATTTCTACAACTTCCAGGGCTCAGTTCAGCGTAGACGCCCAGCTCAGAACCCGCAGCGAATACCGCGACGGGCAGGGCGCTCCGCTATCGGAGGGCGCCCCGCCTGCTTTCTTTACTTCCCAGCGCACCAGGCTGGGCCTGGGATACAGCACCTATCGGCTGAAATTCGGGCTAACGGTACAGGATGTGCGCGTATGGGGGCAGGATGTATCAACCATCAACCGCAGCACCACGCAGGATAATAACGGGTTGATGCTGTACGAGGCCTGGGCCGAGATCGGCATTACCGATTCAAGTTATAAAAAAGGAAATCTCGCGCTGAAGGTCGGGCGGCAGGAAATCGTTTTCGACGATCAGCGCCTGATCGGCAACCTCGACTGGCTCCAGCAGGGCCGCCACCACGACGCAGCCATTCTTAAATACACTACACCTGCCTGGAATATCCAACTCGGCGCCGCCTTTAACCAGAACAAAGAACTTTCCAGCGGAACCGTGTACAACGCGACGCCCCCGGGCAATTATACCGCCAACACCAATGGCGGACCGATGTATAAGAGCTTTGAATTCGGTTATGCCAACCGTCACCTGAATCACGGACAGGTTTCTTTCCTCGCTTTTGCGGATCAGTTCAATCAGTACAATATCGATTCCACCAACGCAAAGACCTGGGATAAAGGGGTATGGACAAGATTTACAACGGGGTTTTATTTTACCAACCGGTTCAACAGAACGCAGATCATTGCGGCCGCTTATTACCAGACGGGCAGAACCTCCACGAATCAGTCGTTATCTGCAGCACTCCTGTCGGTCTCTGCACAATATCATTTCTCCGCACATTTTGCCCTGGGTCCCGGTATTGACTATACCAGCGGCGGTAGTTCAGGAAATACCAGTCATGCCTTCGATCCGCTCTATGGTACGCCTCATAAGTTCTGGGGACTGATGGATTATTTTTACGCGGCAAGCGGATTCGGCAGCAAGGGATTGGAAGATTACTATATAAAATCTGAATATGGAATTTCCAAACGACTGAAGCTGAATGTCGATCTGCACCAGTTTTTCAGTGCCAGTGCAGTGACTAACGCCAATGGATATATGAACCGGAATTTCGGAACGGAAGCTGACCTGGTTGCTGACTATGCATTAACGAACGTTATCGGATTCCAGGCGGGATACAGTCATTTCTGGAGCACGGCAACACTTACTTCACCACAGGTAAAAAATGTACCCGATGCGAAAAGCAACAGCAACTGGGCCTATCTGATGATCACGATCAAGCCCTCATTTATGGTGAAGTGACTGTTATAACTTCAGCTCTCCCCAACCCTTGCGGTATTCCCGGCGGATAAACTGGTTGGCCGGCTCGAAGTTCTTCACCCGCATATTCGCTCCGTCCCACTGATAGGCGATATAGCGGCCCGGAAATTTATACGAAGTCATCTCTCCGTATACCGGGTCCTTGCGGGTGATCTTTTCCTGAATATTAAAACTCCGCAGCAGCAGATTGCCCAGCAGCACCGTTTCCGTGAGCGGGCCCGCATAGCCTTCGAACGGCGAGTCCACTTCCATATTCCCGTAGCCGGCAATCGAAGCATCGATCCATTGCCACCAGTGGCCGTCCATGCCGCCTTCCACCCGGGGATATTTCTGCGGAACATGAACGTCCCTGCCCAGCGATTCCGGCCAGAGCCTTGGATGGCTGCCACCCCAGCCGCAGGAGATCTTGCCTTTCGTGCCCACGAACAGCGTCCCTCCTTCATAGTCATTCTCTCCCGGCCAGTCGGCCAGCGCCGTATTGAAATTGAGCGAAGGATCCAGTTCATTCAGGCGATCGGGCGTGATGCCGCCGTCCATCCAGTGCAGGTCCATATCCCGGCCATCTTTAAGTGTGAACCGGAACTTGATATGGCTGGATACCGGCCCGCTTTCCGGGTATATTCCTTCTTTGAATATTCCTTTATATACCGTGCTTGCACTGCCGGAGATCTCCGTCGGATAGCCCAGTCCCAGCAGCTTGAAGGGAGGGCCCATGATATGGCAGCCCATATCGCCCAGCGCGCCCGTTCCGAAAGCCCACCAGCCCCGCCAGTTGAAAGGCACCAGGTTGTCGATATAGTTCGTTTCCTGCGCCGTGCCCAGCCATAGGTCCCAGTTCAGCTCTTTAGGCACCGCAGGTCTTTCCTTCGGCCAGTCGATCCCCTGAGGCCAGACGGGACGGTCGGTCCAGCAGTATACTTTCTCGATATCCCCGATCAGCCCCGCTTCAAACCATTCCCTCAGCACCCGCATGCCGTCGCAGCTTGCTCCCTGGTCGCCCATCTGGGTAACCACTTTAAATTTCCGCGAAGCCTCGGTCAGCACCCGCGCTTCATAGATATCGTGCGTCAGCGGCTTTTGCAGGTAGAGGTGTTTTTTCAACTGCATCGCGCTATAGCCCACAATGGCGTGGTTGTGATCGGGGATGGCTACGGTCACCGCATCGAAATGCTTGCTTTCCTTATCAAACAGCTCGCGCCAGTCGTGGTAATAAGGCGCATCCGGAAATTCCTTACGCCGTTTCACCGCCATGCGGTCGTCCACATCGCAGAGAAAGGCGATCACGGCATTCTTCTTTGGCGCCGTGGCAAAATGATGGATGTCGTTCTCCGCTTCGCCGGCGCAGCCCACGGCGGCGATATACAGCTTATCGCTTGGCGCCACAAATCCTTTTCCGCCGAGTACATGTCTCGGCACAATCGTAATGCCCACGGCCGCCAGCGCCGTGTTCCTCAGGAAATCCTGGCGGCTCATGTTCTTCTTCTCTTTCATACAGCAAGATTTTATCAGTGATAAATTAATACAGAACAGATCCTGAGCATCGCATCCGGCTCAGTCTCCAATCACTTTCACCTTTCCATCCGCATAGCCCAATACCAGCTTCGAGGCGATGTTCACAAACAAACCGTTGTCCACTACCCCGGTGATGGCATTGATCCGCTCGTGCAGGGCTACCGGATCCGGAATGCTGCCAAAGCTGCAATCGACAATATAATTTCCGTTATCGGTAAGATAAGGTTTACCGCTGTCCTTATCGATACGTTGTTTCGGCTCACAGCCCAGGGCCTTCAGTTTTTGGAAGGTTTTCTCCCAGCCGAAGAGCACGACTTCCACGGGCAGCGGAAATTTACCAAGCGTTTTGACATACTTGGAATCGTCGGCCACGACGATCATCTGACGACTGTTGGTGGCTACGATCTTCTCGCGCAGCAAAGCGCCGCCGCCGCCCTTGATGAGATACAGTTTGGAGTCGGCCTCATCCGCGCCGTCGATCGTAATATCGATCTCATCAATTTCATCAAAACCGTAAATGGGAATGCCCAGTGAGCGGGCCTGCGCCTCAGAGCGGAGGGATGTCGCAATGGCCCTGATCTTCCAGCCCTCTTTCTTTACCTTCTCGCCGATTTTCTCAATGGCCCACCAGGCAGTGCTGCCAGTACCAAGCCCTACCGTCATCCCATCCTTTAAGAATTCAACGGCTTTTTCTGCCGCAAGCTGTTTTGGATTCATTTCGTTGTTGCTTTTTGAATAGATGATAGATGACAGATGACAGTTGGTAGATGACGGACTCTTTTTCCATCGGGCTGACTTACTACAAAAAAACTGTTTCACCGAAAGTCTGTCATCTGTCATCTACCAACTGTCATCTATCATCTGTCATCCATTAACCATCAACCTCCGTCGGCTTGTCTTTCACCAACGTCAGTTCCTCCATATTGATCGTGATGGGAATCAGTCCCACCTGCACCACAGCCTTCTTGCCACGGATTTCGCGCACGGTGCCGACCTGGTGATTCTTTTTCATCTTTACCTTATCGCCCGCGGCGATCTCGCCGTCGATCTCCATATACTTCGAGTCGAATTTCTTTTTGGCCTGCGGCGTAACGGCCTTTTCTTTCTGGTGAAAGAGCAGGGCCTGCATTTGCCGGATCACTTCCTGTTTGTTTTCCGCCTTTCGCCAGTCGAACACGATCTGCCTGAGCTTGCGCTCCATTTCCTTCAGGTAGGTCAGCCGCTCCGAAGATATTTTATTCTGCTCTTTCAGCAGCTCCATTTGCTGTTTATGTTTTTCCCGGTGCAGGGTTTTTTCCATCTCAGCCTTCAGCCTTTCGTTTTCTTTCAGCAGCAGCTGCAGCTTGCGGTCTTTCTCCTCAATATTCCGCAAATCCTGCTCCGTCCGGTTCAGCAGTTTATCCAGCCGGAAATGATCTTCATCCACCAGCGCCCTGGCCTGCGCGATGAGCTCAGGGCTTAGCCCGATACGTTCTGCAATAGAGAAAGTATAAGAGCTTCCCGGCTTGCCCGGGATCAGCTTATAGAGCGGTTGCAGACTCTGCTCATCAAAAGCCATCGCCCCGTTAATAATGCCGGGCGTTTTATTGGCCATCACTTTGAGATTCAGGTAATGCGTGGTCACGATGCCGAAGGCGTGTTTCTTCACCAGCTCACGCAGGATCACTTCCGCGAAGGCGCCACCCAGGTTGGGATCGCTGCCGCTGCCCAGTTCGTCGATGAAGAACAGGGTACGCCCGTTGGCCTGCTCCATGAAATGCTTCATGTTCATCAGGTGAGAACTGTAAGTGCTCAGCTCAAATTCCAAACTTTGTGTGTCGCCGATATGGATCATCAGCTGCTTGAAAATGCCGAGCACGGAATGCGGATGAACCGGAATGAGGAGCCCTGACTGGACCATTAGCTGCAGGAGGCCAACCGTTTTCATCGTTACTGTTTTGCCGCCTGCATTGGGACCGGAGATAACGAGAATGCGGTTGCGGTCGTCTAAGCGGATGTTTACAGGAATGGTCGGCTTCTTCGATTTCTTATGATAGAGAAAAAGCAAGGGATGAACCGCCTCGATGAGCTGGACATGCGAGCCGTCCTGCAGGAGCGGATGAATACCGTTTATATCGACGGCCAGCTTTGCTTTGGCGCAGATGAAATCGTATTCCCCGGTGACGCGTGAGTAAACGCCAAGCAGTTCGGCATAGACGGAAAGCCTGGCGGTCAGTTCGCGCAGGATGCGGTTCACTTCCCGGCTCTCCGCATGTTCTAACGAGAAGATCTCGTTGTTTAGGCCGATGGTTTCCTCCGGTTCAATAAAAGCCGTTTTACGGCTATCGCTTTCACCGTGCAGGATGCCTTTTACCTGCCGCTTGTTTTCAGCATACAGGGCAACGACCCGGCGGCCATTGAGGAAAGCTTCTTCCGTTTCAGCCACGTATCCGGCCTTGCTGAGCTTCGACAGGATACGATCGAACAGCCTCCTCAGCTCATTGCGTTTCCTGGTAAGCGAAATACGGATTTCCGCCAGTTCAGGGGAAGCCTGATCGCGCACCTGGCCGTTCTCTTCGAGGATCTCGTCGATCAGCAGAATGATCTGCTTCTCATAATAAGTATCTTTGATCACTTCCGCCAGAGCAGAATAGGCCAGTCTTTTTTCCCGGTCGAACCAATGGAAGATCTGTCGCAGGTTGTCGGCCAGCCTGCGGATCAGCAGGAACTGCTCTCCATTCAGGGTGGCGCCGGGCAGGCCCAGTAATTTAATCTCCCGGTTCAGGTTAAGACTGTCGGCGTTGGGAAAAACCTGTCCCTGCTGAAGAAGCATTTTATATTCGTCCGACTGTTTCAGCTCCAGTTCAATGATCTCACGACGGGTGTGCACCCGGAGATTTTGGGTCTTTTCGCGGGCGTAAGCCGATTGACAATGAGCGGCCAGCAACTCCCTGATCTTATCGAATTCCAGTTGGGTGAGCGCCGAGTCCGGGAAATATCTGATCATGCCAGACAAAGTTAGTTAACGAACTTTTAAAGTCCTGATTTGTCATATATATTACAATGTCCGGCGGTTTTTCTTCGGAAATTAGCTAAAGAAAAAATAATGAGAATCATTATGTTAACTGCTCTCCTTTTCAGCGTATTTTCGATCGCCGCCTGTCATTCATCAAATACACAAAAATCCATGATGAGCGAAGAGACCATTCCCGCCGGCGTCAAAACCGACACGGCGACTTTTGCCACCGGTTGTTTCTGGTGCACGGAAGCCATTTTCCAGGAGTTGAAGGGCGTATTGAAAGTAACTTCCGGGTATTCCGGAGGAACCACACCCAATCCTTCGTATGAAGAGGTCTGCACCGGCAGCACCGGTCACGCCGAATGCCTGGATATCATCTACGATCCCAAACAGATCAGTTTCGATGAATTGCTGGAAGTGTTCTGGGAATCGCATGACCCTACTTCACTTAACCGGCAGGGTAATGATGTCGGTACGCAATACCGCAGCGCTATTTTTTATCATAATGCAGAGCAAAAAGAGAAGGCAGAGACCTATAAAGCAAAGCTCGACAAAAGTGGCGCTTATGATAAGCCCATTGTTACAGAGGTCACGGCCTTTACCAAATTCTATCCCGCAGAAGACTATCACCAGGATTATTACCGCCTGCATGGCACACAACCTTATTGCAGTTTTGTGATCCGTCCCAAGGTAGAGAAGTTCGAGAAAGTGTTTAAGGACAAGCTGAAGACCTCCAAATAAATTTACCGCTCCCGCGAAAATAATCAGCGCCACTCTTTCGAATGGCGCTGATTTATCTAATCTCCACACTACTACCCCTTCGTTTATTTGTTCCACCACAATGGCGTGAGCAAATCATCGGGGCCCTGCACCTTGACGGCATTGGCGTAATTCGTGGCATTGACCGTCTGTTCATTCAGCGGATAACGCGTGCGGCGGGGCCACGCTGCGATCTGACTGTTATCACGGGTCATGGTTTCTTTCGGAACCCCTGTTCTTCTCCATTCAGACCAACCTTCAAAACCGGTATAGAACAGGCTGAACCATCGCTGGATCCTGATCTTATACAGTTTTTCCTCGGTAGTGCCGGTATAGGCAACGCCCGGCTGTGTGTAATAAGAAGGATCGGGCATGATATCGGAGGATTTGGGAAAATGATGATCGTCGGCCGGTATACCCTGGTTCAATACATCCAGCCTGCTGGCATCATAGGCAAACTGTTGCTGAATGCCGTTCATATAATAGGTCGCTGCATCGTCGCCGGCGGCAATCAATCCGCGCTCTTTCGCTTCCGCCAGAATGAACTGAACGTCGGAATAAGTCATCAGCAATCCCTGGGCAGCCGTTTTCGAAGCGTAAAGCGGATAACCCAGATAAGGCATCAGGATAGGAGATTCCTGCGATTGGTTGTTCGAACCCCCATTATAATTGGTCTCTTCGGAAGGTGTAATGGAATTGGGCACTCCCAGGTAGGCGGGAGAGGCTGTTCCATAAGTATTCAGGGTCGGCATGGCAAAAAAGGCGATCCTGGGATCGTTCAGGTTTTTCAGGTTAGTTTCCAGGGTCGTGCTCAAATGGTAATCGCCTATCGGCGGATTATGATAAGCCGGGAATTCATTGTTCAGTTCTTCGGTGAAGCTCAGGGCTGCCTGGTCGGCGTTGGAAGCAAATAGCGGGAAGGTAGCCGGATCTGCAACGATGGAGTTCATTTCGGCGCCCACGTCGATCTTGGAACTGGCCACGCCCGACATGCGCATCAGCAGGCGCAAACGAAGGCCGTTGGCAAACTCCCGCCAGCGCAGGGCGCTGCCACCCATCAGAATATCCGCGTTGATCGGATCAAAGCCGTCCGACAGCAGGGTATTGGCCACTTTCAAAGAATCCATCAGTCCGTAATAAATATCCTCCTGTCGGTCATAGATAGGCGTGAAATTACCATCGGTCTTCCCCTTCAGCGCCTGGCTGAAAGGCATGTCTCCGTAGTTATCGGTAATTACTTCAAACATCCAGCACATCAGCACCAGAGACACGCCCTCATTATTCTTCAACCCCTTGTCGTGGCTAAGGATGCGCATATTCTCCGCATCCCGCAGCTGATCAAATAAATTCCAGAGAAAGCTCCCTTCGGTAGCGCTGGCCGTCCAGGCGTCGCTGAACTGGCTGTTAAACTGATTGGCATAATAGTCGCCGCATACACTGGCTCCAAACTGTGAAATGTAGGAATAATTGCGCACTGAGTTCTTGATAATGGCCGGCAATAAAAACTGTACATTCTCTACCTGCTGCGGGCTATTCGGGTTTTCATTAATCTGGTCAAAACGTTTTGTACAGCCAATGGAAAAGAATAGCGCCGCCGCCAGGATTCCGGTAATTAGCTTTGAGTTCATTATTTTGAATTTAATAAATTAGAAATTAACGCTCAGGTTCACGCCAAAACTTCTCGTTGTCGGCAGGCTGAGGTTTTCAAAGCCACCCACCAGCCCCGACCCGGTAGACGCGCCGGTTTCCGGATCGAAATGCTGGTTCTTGGTCCAGAGCAGCAGGTTACGTCCGACAGCCGAGAGTGAAAGGTTTTGAACCGGAGTATGCTGAAACCAGCGTCTCGGAAAATTATACCCGATTTTTAGCTCCCTGAGCTTTACAAAAGAACGGTCAACCAGCTGCTGTTCCGAATTATGATCATAATATGCTTTATAGAAATCGCGGGGACCGGTTCCATATATACCCTTGCTGTAAGAACCGTCAAATACCTGCAGGTTACGGGCGTAACTGCCATCGGCCTGCAAAACGCCACCATCCCGGTAATAGTCGTTATTATACACATCGTCCGGAGCATGCTTCAACCTTGCCCCCGCCGATTCGAGCAGCTGTCCGGCGCCGATCGCTTTATTGATGAAGCGGGAAACCAGCACTCCACCCTTGCTGATATCGAAAAGAAATTCCAGGTAGGCTCCCTTATAGGAAACCCGGTTATTGATACCGGCCGTCCAGTCTGGGTTGATATTACCCAGGTAAATGGATGTGGGCGTAACTTCGGCATGGCCGTTCGGATCAATAATCGGCATTCCTTTCAGGGGACCATCCGGTACACGCACGAATCCGGGACCATAGAGCGCGCCCATGCGTTGACCTACATGCGCTTCTATCGTAGCGTCTTCACCGGGCGCCTGCTGCACGATCCTGTCCACGCCCGGAGCGAGCGCCACCACTTTGCTGATATTGCGGGCAAAATTGATTGTCAGATCCCATTCAAAACCACTCTTTGTTTTAACCGGGACGGCGTTCAATTCCACTTCTATCCCTTTGTTGGTGATCTCGCCGGCGTTGATCACTTCAGCGCGGTATGCGGAAGATACCGCAGTCGGCAGAGACAGGATCTGATTCTTCGAACTCGTGCGGTAGCCCGTTACATCGAGGTCCAGCCTTCCATGGAAAACGGCAATTTCGGCGCCCACCTCTGTAGTGCTGCTTTTTTCCGGCTTCAGGTTCGGATTATTCAATGTGGAGCTTTCGGCCAGGGAAGGAAGACCATTCCATAACTGCTGATAGTTGTAGGGAGTCAAAATAGAATAAGGATCGGCGTCATTACCGGCCTGGGCATAGGCCAATCTTAATTTCAGCAGGTCGATCTTCGGCGACATATTGAATATCCTGTTGAACAGGATGCTGCTGTTGACAGAAGGATAAAAATAAGAGTTACTGCCGGGAGGTAAAGTGCTTGACCAGTCGTTACGCCCCGTAACATTCAAGAAGATCGCGTTTTTATAGTCTGCCGAAACGAAAGCATAGAGGCTGTTGGTTCTGCGATTTTCATCATAAGCGTTTGCCTGCACGGCCACGTTTGAGTTGTTGATGCTGTAGATGCCTGGTATCACCAGCGCACCCGCCGTCTGCTGCCTGGACCCCCGGTATCTTTCCATCGTATTTCCGCCAAAGGATACATCGAAATGAACATCATCCATGTTCTTTTTGTAGTTGATCAGGAAGTCGTAATTATTTTCCTGGTATTTCAGAGTCGTGT
>DASZRP010000313.1:0-18795 GCA_035548895.1 Puia sp.
CGACACGGTGGTAAGCTTCGGCGAGCTGCTTTCCTCCCGTATTCTGTCTGCCAGCCTCCTGAGCTCGGGTATCGATAACCAATGGCTCGATTCCCGCGAGCTGATCGTTACGGACTCCCGTTACGGACATGCTCAGGTGGATTTCCCGGCAACTAAAACGCGAATGGAAGATTATTTCCTTAGTGAAAAAGCCGCCCTGCTCGTAGTGCCGGGTTTCATCGCGGCCGACGCCCAGGGCATCACCACGACCCTTGGCCGGGGAGGCTCCGACTATACTGCCGCGATCTATGGCAGCATCCTGAATGCCGGCAGCATCGAAATCTGGACAGATGTTTCCGGCATGATGACAGCCGACCCAAGGCTGGTAAGCAATGCCCGGGTTATTCCGGATATCTCTTATCAGGAAGCCATGGAGCTTTCTCATTTTGGCGCCAAGGTAATCTATCCGCCCACGCTCCAGCCTGTGATGAACAAGGGTATTCCCGTCCGGGTGAAAAATACATTTGCACCGGATGATGCCGGAACCCTGATCGAAAAGGTCTCCCACCACGCGAAAGGAAGCGTTCGCGGTATTTCGAGCATTCCGGAAATTGCTCTGCTCAGTCTCGAAGGAAGCGGAATGATCGGCATTCCGGGTTTTTCCAAACGACTGTTCGAGGCATTGGCTGTTCGGCAGATCAATGTGATCCTGATCACCCAGGCTTCTTCAGAACATTCGATCTGTGTCGGCGTGGATGCGTATCAGGCCGGTCTGGCTAAATCGGCCATAGATCAGGCATTCCTGATCGAAATCCGGAATGGCGATGTGCAGCCCCTGTTGGTTGAAAAAGAACTGGCCATTGTGGCACTGGTTGGCGATAACATGAAAAGCCATCCGGGTATCAGCGGGAAACTGTTTGGCGTGCTGGGCCGGAACGGGATCAACGTCCGGGCCATCGCCCAGGGTTCATCGGAAAGAAATATTTCCGCCGTGGTTGCCACCCGCGATGTCAAGAAGGCGGTCAATGTTTTGCACGAAGAATTTTTTGAAGCGACTTATAAACAGCTAAATCTGTTCATTACCGGCGCCGGCAATGTGGGCAGGCGCCTGATCGCCCAATTGAAGCAACAGCAGCAATTTCTTCAGGACCAGCTTCGGTTACAGGTCCGCGTGACCGGTATCGCCAACAGCCGGCGGATGCACGTAAATGAAGAGGGAATCGATCTCGATCACTGGAAAGCGCTTCTTGATACAGGTGAACCGATGAACCTTGAGAAATATCAGGAGATTATCCTTTCCCGGAATCTTCGAAATTCAGTCTTTATCGATGTAACCGCAAACCGGGAAGTGGGTACCAGTTATGAGCACCTGCTTCAGAAAAGCGTCGCCGTAGTGGCCTGTAACAAAATTGCCTGTTCATCACCGTACAAATATTACCGGCAACTGAAAGACCTTTCCAAGGAGTTCAACACGGCTTTTTATTTTGAAACCAATGTGGGCGCGGGACTACCGGTGATCGGAACCCTGAACGACCTGCTGCGAAGCGGCGATAAGATTAGAAAAATTGAAGCCGTGTTGAGCGGAACATTGAATTTTGTATTTAATCATTACGATGGCAGCAGATCATTCTCCGAAGTGGTTCGCCAGGCGCAGGACGAGGGATATACTGAACCTGATCCGAGGCTTGATCTCAGCGGAACAGACGTCATGCGTAAGATCATGATCCTGGCCCGCGAAGCAGGGAACAAACTGGAAATGGAAGACATCAGTAATCGTGTCTTTCTTCCGGCTTCATGTAACGAAGGGTCAGTTGACGACTTCTACAAGGCGATGACCAAAGAAGAAGCTCATTTTAAAAAGCTCTACGATGCTGCCGCTGCAGAAGGGAAAAAGCTGAAATTTGTCGCCACTTACGAAAACGGGAAAGCATCGGTGGGCCTTCAGCATATCGGCCCCGCACACGATTTTTATCATTTGTATGGAAAGGATAATATTGTTGTGTTTTACACCGATCGCTATCCCGAGCAACCTCTCGTAATCAAGGGTGCCGGCGCCGGTGCTGAGGTAACGGCTTCCGGAGTGTTCGCCGATATTATTCGCGCGGCCAGCCATAGCTAATGCTTATGACGAAAGAAATCACTATAAAGTCCCCGGCCACCGTAGCTAATCTTGTCTGCGGATTCGACGTGCTCGGTCTCTGCCTGACATCGCCCTGCGATATCATGCGCGTTCAATTACTCGACAGGAGAGAAGTGATCGTCAGGACGACAGACGGATTTCCCCTGCCGTCGGATCCAGCGCAAAACACGGCCGGCGCTCCGTTGCTGGAAATGATCAACACCCTTGAAGAAGAACTGGGGTTTGACGTGCTGATCACCAAACAGATCAAGCCGGGCAGCGGCATTGGCTCCAGCGCTGCCAGCGCCGCCGGCGCAGTTGTTGCTGCCAATAAGCTGATCGGGAACCGGTTCTCCCGGGAAGATTTGGTACGCTTTGCCATGTTTGGCGAGAAAGTGGCCTCCGGAGTAAAACATGCCGACAATATAGCGCCATGCATTTATGGTGGTGTTACCCTGATCCGTTCCATTTTCCCGCTCGATATCGTCGAAATCCCGACACCGCCATTATTTGTCACCGTGATCCATCCGCAGATCGAAGTACGGACGTCCGATGCCAGACAGATCCTGCGCAAAGAAGTGCCGCTGAAAGACGCGATCAGGCAATGGGGAAATATCGCGGGGCTGGTGACCGGCTTAATGAAGGGCGACTATGATCTCATCGGCCGTTCGCTGGAAGATGTAATTATTGAACCGGTTCGTTCAATTCTGATTCCTGGTTTTGACGAAATAAAAAGCCGGTGCAGGGAAGCCGGCGCTATCGGGGGCGGAATTTCAGGGTCAGGACCATCGGTTTTTATGCTTTCCCGCGATGAGTCCACAGCGAAACAGGTAGAATCCGAAATGCAGGAAATTTATAACCGGATCGGGTTGAATTACCACACCTATGTTACAACCATCAACACGCAGGGGGTAACCTGCGTTTCTTAATGCTGCTGCATGCTTTACTATAACCTTAATCATCCGGAAGAAAAGGTCGATTTCCGCACCGCCACCATTCAGGGGCTGGGTACCGGCAAGGGGCTTTTTTTTCCGGAAAGGATACCGGCATTTGCGCCGGAGTTTATTCAGGCACTGGAAAATCTTCCCGATGAAGAAATCGGATACCAAATGCTGCACCCCTATGTCGGGACGACAATTCCTGAACCTGTATTAAAGCAGATTGTTGGAGAAACGCTGGCATTCGATATCCCACTGGTGAAGATTGGCGACGGTATTTCTTCGCTGGAATTATTTCACGGACCAACCCTGGCATTTAAAGATGTCGGAGCCCGCTTTATGAGCCGCTGCCTCGGTTATTTCATGAAAGGGAACCCAAGGCCGGTAACTGTACTGGTAGCCACTTCCGGTGACACTGGCGGCGCGGTGGCTAATGGCTTCCTGGGTGTAGAAGGCGTGCGGGTGGTGATCCTGTACCCGTCTGGCAAGGTGAGCAGCGTGCAGGAACTGCAGTTAACCACCCTTGGCCGGAATATCACCGCTATGGAAGTAAAAGGGAGTTTTGACGATTGTCAGGCGCTGGTAAAACAGGCTTTTTCCGATCCGGAACTGAACCGGGAGCTATTGCTGACCTCCGCGAATTCGATCAACGTGGCGCGCTGGCTGCCCCAGCAAATTTATTATGCATTGGCCTGGAAACAGTGGAAGAAAAAAGAAGAGCCACCTGTTATCTCGGTCCCAAGTGGGAATTTTGGGAATATCTGTGCCGGCCTGCTGGCTTATCATTCCGGTCTGCCGGTAAAACATTTCATTGCCGCCTGCAACGCCAATGCGGTTGTTCCCGACTTCTTGAATACGGGTACTTATAAGCCGGTAAAAGCGAAAGCTACCTTGTCCAACGCCATGGACGTTGGCGACCCAAGCAATTTTATTCGCGTGCTGGAGTTATTTAACAGGCGCTTTGATCCGCTGAAAGCCGTGATGAGCAGCGTGAGTATCTCGGATGAAGAAACTGTGGAAACTATCAGGACGGTTTATCGCGATTTCGGATATCTTACCGACCCGCACGGTGCGGTGGGGTGGCTGGCACTGAGGCGGTACCTAAGCGAGCATCCGGGGAGTTCAGGCATCTTCCTGGAAACGGCTCATCCGATTAAATTCTATGATGTGGTTGAACCGGTGATCGGCGAAAAAATTCCCGTTCCTGAATCGATCTCGACCCTGAAGCAGTTAAAGAAACAGTCGACCCTGCTCGAACCGGATTACGATGCTTTAAAGAATCTGCTTCGCTCGAAAACGTAATAAATCAACCAATATATGAAAAGAAACCATCTGCTGGTGACGCTGACCCTGCTGACTGGAAGCCTGGCGGTCAAAGCGCAGGATCTGAAACTTCTGCAAGGAGATATTGCACCGCTTAAAAGTGAATCTTCCTTCGCCATCCTGTTTTCCTACGACCATATGACCGTAGGTAAATACAGCAACGAACAGGATTATATCGACAAACATAAGGCGGATTTAAATGCCAAAGAACCCGGGCGGGGCGATCAATGGGCTAAGACATGGGTTGATGATCGAGGCAACTCCTTTGAGCCAAAATTCAAAGAATTGTTTACTAAATACAGCAGCACAACTGTGTCGAAAGATGCGAAATACACGCTGATCTTTAAAACCACATTTACCGAGGTTGGTTTTGAGGGCTACGGTTTTGTACGAAAGAATGCAAGCATCAACGGAGAAGCCTGGTTTGTGGAAACAGCCGATACCAGTCATGTCATTGCCCGGATCTCCGTCCAAAACGCTCCGGGACGCGGTGCAATGGGCTATGATTACGATACCGGTCTTCGGATTCAGGAAGCTTATGCCATGGCGGGTAGGGCGCTGGGAAAATATATTCGAAAATAACTGACGCGACTTCCGGAAATCCAGGGATAAAAAAAGCCGTCTCGTTTTAAACGGACGGCTTTATATTTTAACCTGTTTTCTTTAATCGAATCTGAGATCCAGTCCCAATCCGCGCAATTCATGAACCAATACATTGAAAGATTCCGGAATGCCGGCTCTTGGAATGCTGTCTCCCTTTACGATGGCTTCATAAGTCTTTGCACGACCGATGATATCGTCGGATTTCAGTGTCAGCAACTCCTGCAGGATATTGGAAGCGCCATAGGCTTCAAGAGCCCATACTTCCATTTCCCCGAAACGCTGCCCACCGAACTGCGCCTTACCGCCCAGTGGCTGCTGGGTAATGAGGCTGTAAGGCCCGATGCTTCTGGCGTGCATTTTATCATCCACCATGTGGTGCAGTTTGATAATATAGATGATGCCCACCGTTGCCTTCTGGTCAAAGCGTTCTCCGGTTTCTCCATCGTAGAGATAAGTATGACCGAAGGTCGGCAAACCTGCTTTCTCAATATGTTCAGCTATTTCTTCAACAGTTGCCCCATCGAAGATCGGCGTCGCAAATTTCAACCCCAGCTTTTCACCGGCCCATCCAAGAACGGTTTCATAGATCTGTCCGAGATTCATACGGGAAGGTACGCCCAGCGGGTTCAGCACGATGTCGACCGGCGTTCCGTCTTCCAGGAATGGCATGTCTTCTGCACGAACGATTTTGGCTACGATACCCTTATTACCGTGACGGCCGGCCATCTTGTCGCCCACTTTCAGCTTGCGCTTAACAGCCAGGTAAACCTTAGCCAGTTTCAGCACGCCGGCAGGGAGCTCATCTCCGATCGATACGTTGAACTTTTCACGTTTGTAACGACCCAGTTCTTCGTTGTACTTGATATTGTAGTTGTGGAGGAGGATGTTCACCAGTTCGTCGGTCTTGGCGTCGCCCGTCCATCCCAGGGGATTAATGTTCAGGTAATCGATGCCGCTCAGGTTTTTCTGCGTGAACTTTGCACCCTTACCGATCTGTACTTCACCAAAATTGTTATTCACACCGGTTGAAGCATGGTCTTTCAACAATACCTGCAGTTTTGAGATCAATACTTCCAACAGTTCCGTTTCATTCTTCTCATGCACTTTTTCGATCTTGTCGAGCACAGCCTTTTCACGAACCTTGGCGTTCTTGTCTTTCTTCGCGCGTTGGAACAATTTCTTGGAAATAACCACACCTTCTGTTCCGCTTGGCGCCTTCAGGGAAGCGTCTTTTGCATCACCGGCCTTGTCGCCAAAGATGGCACGCAGCAGTTTCTCTTCCGGCGTCGGGTCGCTTTCTCCTTTCGGGGTGATCTTGCCGATCAGGATATCGCCTTCCTTGATCTGGGCGCCCACCCGGATGATCCCGTTTTCATCGAGATCCTTGGTGGCTTCTTCAGAAACGTTCGGAATATCAGGAGTCAGCTCTTCTTCACCCAGTTTGGTATCGCGCACTTCCAGTTCGTATTCGGAAATATGAACCGAGGTGAACAGATCTTCGCGAACTACTTTCTCACTGATCACAATGGCATCCTCGAAGTTGTAACCTTTCCAGGGCATGAAGGCCACTTTCAGGTTGCGTCCAAGTGCCATTTCACCGGCCTGTACGGCATAACCTTCGGTTAGAAAATCTCCTTCTTTCACGCGCTGGCCTTTCTTAACGGCCGGCTTCAGGTTGATACAGGTCTCCTGGTTTGTTTTGATGAACTTGGTGAGCTTGTATATTTTCAGATCGTCTTCAAAGCTGACGAGCTTCTGGATTTCATTTCTTTCGTAACGGACATGGATCTCGTTGGCATCCACGAATTCCACTACGCCCTCTCCTTCCGAATGGATCTGGATGCGCGCGTCACGGGCTGCCTTGGCTTCCAGACCGGTACCTACGATCGGCATTTCCGGACGGATCAGGGGCACCGCCTGACGCTGCATGTTCGATCCCATCAGCGCACGGTTGGCGTCATCGTGCTCTAAGAAGGGGATGAGGGATGCACTCAGACCCACGATCTGGTTTGGCGCTACGTCCATGTATTCCACTTCGTTGCGGTCCAGTACCGGAAAGTCGCCGGTCTGACGGGAAACGATTTTATCTTCTACGAAATGGCCCTTATCGTCGAGGGGAATATTCGCCTGCGCGATCTTGGCAACGTCTTCTTCTTCCGCGCTCAGGTAGGTGAGCTTTTTCATGTCCACCTTGCCTTCGTTCACTTTGTGGTAGGGCGTTTCAATGAATCCCATCTCGTTGATCTTCGCGTGAACACAAAGCGTGGAGATGAGACCGATATTGGGCCCTTCAGGCGTTTCAATGGTGCAGAGACGACCATAATGTGAATAGTGCACGTCGCGGACTTCAAAGCCGGCCCTTTCCCTGCTCAAACCGCCGGGCCCGAGTGCGGAGATACGACGCTTATGCGTGATCTCGCTGAGCGGGTTGGTCTGATCCAGGAACTGCGAAAGCTGCGAGGTCCCGAAAAATGAGTTGATCACGGAAGAAAGGGTCCGCGCATTGATCAGGTCTACCGGGGTAAACACTTCATTGTCGCGCACGTTCATTCTTTCGCGGATGGTACGGGCCATACGGGCCAGACCCACCCCAAACTGGGCATAAAGCTGTTCGCCTACGGTGCGTACGCGGCGATTGCTCAGGTGATCGATATCGTCTATTTCCGCCTTGCCATTGGTGAGCCGGACGAGATACTTAATGATCTCGATGATATCCCCCTTGGTCAGGGTTTTCTGCTCCAGCGGCAGGTTCAGATTCAATTTGCGATTGATCTTGTAACGGCCAACTTCGCCCAGGTCATAACGCTTATCGCTGAAGAACAGCTTATCGATGATACCTCGGGCTGTTTCATCGTCAGGGGCGTCGGCACCGCGCAACTGGCGGTAGATATGCTGAACAGCTTCCAGTTCGCTGTTGGATGTATCCTTATTGAGGGTATTGTAGATGATTGCATAATCACCCCCTACGTCTTCCTTCTGGATGAAAATGCTCTTGACGTCCATATCGATCACCATATTGATCGCTTCTTCGTCCAGTACGGTATCGCGCTCCAGCACGATCTCATTGCGCTCGATGGAAACGACCTCACCGGTATCCTCATCCACGAAGTCTTCTACCCAGGTGCGCAGCACGCGGGCTGCCAGTTTCTTGCCCAGGTATTTATGCAGGGTCTTTTTATCAACCTTCACTTCATCGGCCATGCCGAAAAGGGCCAGAATGTCCTTGTCGGTTTCGTAACCAATGGAACGCAGCAGGGTTGTTACCGGGAATTTCTTTTTCCGGTCGATGTAAGCGAACATTACGTTATTGATGTCTGTGGCGAATTCCATCCAGGCCCCCTTGAAAGGGATTACCCTGGCAGAATAGATCTTGGTTCCATTCGGGTGGATGGATTGACCAAAGAATACGCCAGGGGAACGATGAAGCTGGGAAACGACCACGCGCTCAGCACCATTGATCACGAAAGTGCCTCGGGGAGTCATATAGGGAATATTTCCCAAAAAAACGTCCTGGACAATCGTCTGGAAATCCACGTGCTCTTCGTCGTTACAGCTTAGGCGCAATTTAGCCTTCAGCGGAACGGCATAGGTAAGACCGCGTTCCATACACTCTTCAATGGTATAACGGGGCGGATCTATAAAATAATCCAGAAATTCCAGCATGAAAATGTTGCGGGTATCGGTGATCGGGAAGTTTTCCTTGAACACCTTGAACAAACCCTCGATATTTCGCTTATCGGGCGTCGTTTCCAGCTGGAAAAATTCTTTGAAAGATTGGATTTGTACTTCTAGCAGGTCCGGTGTTTCGGCCAGGTGTTTAATCTTTCCGAAATTGACCCTTGTTTGGAGCTTGGTGGAAGACATATTGTAAAAACCCTTTTTTGAATGATCAATTCAGCTTCTTATGAAAACAAAAAACCCCCTGAAAATTCATAGAATTCTCAAAGAATTGATTAATAGCATGTTATGTTGCTGAATAACTTGATAGCTTAATTCGGACGGCAAATTTACGTATAATTCCGGAATTTAAAGCATCCGGCTTAAAAACTTGATGGCAGGATAGTTGGCGGCTTGTCGCCTATAAAAAAAGACGGTTGACGAAGGAAATTTTCCGTCAACCGTCAACTAATATCCGTCAACTACACTTAATTCACTTCCACTTCAGCGCCAGCTTCTTTCAGCTTGGCAACAAGTGCATCGGCATCAGCCTTGCTCACGCCTTCCTTAACGGGCTTCGGAGCGCCGTCAACGAGGTCCTTGGCTTCTTTCAGTCCGAGACCGGTCAGATCCTTAACGATTTTCACTACATTCAGCTTGTTAGCGCCTGCAGCTTTCAGGATCACGTTGAATGCTGTTTTTTCTTCCGCAGCGGGAGCAGCAGCGCCACCACCGGCAGGACCTGCAACAGCTACTGCAGCAGCAGCCGGCTCGATACCATACTCTTCTTTCAGGATTTTTGCGAGTTCATTTACTTCTTTCACAGTCAGCGATACCAGCTGCTCTGCGAATGCTTTTAAATCTGCCATTTTGTTTGAATTTTTTCCCCCTTCATAGTCTTTAGACTCCGGAGGATGGTTTAAAAAAAATTGTTGTTGCTATCCGATGATCGCGCGGCGTTCTTTTTGGAATGCCGCGCGACAGAGATATCCGTTAAGCCTTTGCCTTTGCTTCCAGCGCTTTTACAAGACCGGCCAGTTTGTTACCGGCATTCAGGCCACTGATCACATTCTTGGCAGGCGACTGCAACAGGCCGATGATCTCGCCGATCAGGTCATGCTTGCTCTTCAGCGTGCTCAACACTTTCAGCTGGCTATCACCTTCAAATACATCCCCGTCGATAAAAGCTGCTTTCAGCACGGGTCTTTCCAGATTGGCTTCCTTACGGAAGCTGCTGATGATCAGCGCGGGCTCTTTGGCGCTTTCGGAAAACAGGAGGGCAGTAACCCCGTTCAGTGCGTTATAGACGCCGGAATAACGGTTTGCATCCAGGTTTTCGAGTGCTTTCTTGATCAGGGTGTTCTTGGCCACTTTCATTTCGACCTTCTTGTCGAAGCAGATGCGGCGCAGTTTTCCAACCTGTTCTACGGTCAGCGATTCGGTATTCGTTACGTAGAAATTCTGGTATTGGGAGAACTTGTCTTTCAACAGTCCAATGACTTCATTTTTTTGATCTTTGTTCATAACCTTTTTTTTATTGCATGAATCCGCGGGTATCGATGGAAATAGACGGACTCATGGTGCTGGCCATGAATACGCTTTTAACATAAGTTCCTTTTGCTGTGGCGGGCTTGGCCTTAATCACGGCATTGATCAGCTCCTGACTGTTCGCCGAGATCTTATCGGGGCTGAAGCTGACACGGCCAATCGAAGCGTGAATAATACCGGCCTTGTCTACCTTGAACGCGATTTTACCGCCCTTTACTTCATTTACCGCGGCAGCCACATCGTTGGTCACCGTTCCCGTTTTCGGGTTCGGCATCAGGTTGCGAGGGCCAAGTACCTTACCCAGCTTACCGATCTTTGGCATCACAGCGGGCGTGGCAACTACCACATCCACATCAACCCAGCCGCTTTCAATTTTCTGGATGAACTCGTCTAGTCCGACATAATCGGCGCCGGCGGCTTTAGCCGCTTCTTCCTTATCCGGAGTGCAAAGCACCAGCACGCGCTTGGTTTTACCAGTGCCGTGCGGGAGGCTGACTGTTCCGCGAACAGCCTGGTCGGCCTTCTTGGGATCCACGCCCAGACGGATATGCAGATCTACCGAAGCATCGAACTTAGTCGTATTTACTTCCTTCACCAGGGTAGAAGCATCCTTGAGTGAATAGGTTTTATTTTTATCTACCTTAACGGCAGCGATTTTTCTTTTTTTGGAGATAGCCATGTCTTCAGGTTTTTAGCTTAATAATATCAATTGTCCCAGGGCGCCTTGCCTTCCACGTTAATGCCCATGCTTCTGGCTGTTCCGGCTACCATGCGCATCGCGCTTTCGACCGTAAAACAGTTCAGATCCGGCATTTTGTCTTTGGCGATCGCTTCCACCTGGGTCCAGCTCACCTTTCCGACCTTGTTCCGGTTTGGCTCTTTGGAACCGCTCTGGATCTTGGCAGCCTCCAGGATCTGTACCGCTGCCGGCGGCGTCTTGATGATGAATTCGAAGGATTTGTCGGAATAAACCGTAATGAGCACCGGAAGCACTTTGCCCATTTTATCCTGGGTCCTGGCATTGAATTGCTTGCAGAACTCCATGATATTGATACCCTTGGATCCCAAAGCAGGACCGATGGGAGGCGCCGGGTTTGCCTGGCCGCCTTTTACCTGTAACTTGACGTAGCCACTGATTTCTTTTGCCATGTTTACATTTTTTGGTGATAACGTGCCGGATTAACCGGCACTCCCAAGCCTTATGGTATAAGAACTTTCTATTGGGGGTGCAAAATTAAGTTTATTTTTCCGATTTTTCAAAATAAAGGTTTTCCGACCCGTTCCGGTACCAGGCGTCCCGGTGCGTGGGTATCTCGGCCGTTTTTTCCCGGCGCATGCCTCTGCGGCTATATGAGATCTCCCGTCCGGCACCGCCTGCCACATGCGAATTTGGAATTCAAGCAGCCGGGCTTCGCTTGCAGTTCTCTTTGAATGTATCAAAATAACCCTGCTCATTTTTTTCTATATGAATATTTCTGTTTAACTTTTTGCTTCAATCTTCCATTGCCTTCAAATCATTTTAAATTGTCTTCAAATTATGGCAAATTCAAAGAAAAAAGCTGTCGTTAAAAAAGCGGTCCTAAAAAAGGCAGCCCGCAAAAGAGTCGCAAAAAAAGCGGTTAAAAAGGCGGTTCTTAAAAAGGCGGTCCGCAAAAGAGTTGCAAAAAAAGCGATTAAAAAAGCCGTTCTTAAAAAGGCGGTCCGCAAAAGAATCGTCAAAAAAGCAATCGTAAAAAAGGCTGTTAAAAAAGCTGTCATTAAAAAAGCAGTCCGCAAAAGAGTCGTTAAGAAAGCAATTGCCAAAAGAGCAGTTAAGAAAGCGATTGTCAAAAGAGCAGTTAAAAAAGCAATTATAAGGCGTGCTATCGCGAGTCGAATTGCCGGTTCCGCACTTGGTTCTGGTATATTGCCGGCTACTGTTGTGCCTGAAGCAAATCCTGAAATTTCAAATGGATCAGAAAATAATGATCCAGGGGGAAGCTCATTCTAGCTTTGGTTTTGCAGTTTGAGGATAGCTATAAACAAGAGCAATAAAAAAAGACGCTGAAATAGCGTCTTTTTTTATTTTGACTGAAGAATTCTCAGGCGATTTTCTCCACCTGCATATAGTTTAACTCCACAGGTGTGGACCTTCCGAATATCTTGACGGTCACTTTCAATTTCTTTTTCTCATCATTTACTTCCTCGATGATCCCGTTGAAATCATTGAAGGGCCCTTCGATGATCTTGATGGTCTCGCCGATGATGAAAGGCTCGCTCATGCTCATGCCGCCGGCTTCAGCCATTTCATCCATTTTACCCAGCATCTTGTTGACTTCCGTTTTACGGAGAGCGATCGGGTTTTCCTTACCCAGGAAATGGATCACGCTGGGAGTGTTTTTGACGGTTTCCCGAAGGTCGTCGACCAATTTGCAGTCCACTACTTCAATCATGACGTAACCGGGATAATAGTTCCGCTCACGCATCACTTTTTTCCCGTTCTGCACTTTATAAACCTTTTCAATCGGAAGAAAAACCTGCTTTACGATTTCGCTCCATCCGCCACGGGATATCTCTTTGTCGAGGTATTCCTTCACTTTTCTCTCTTTACCGCTCACTACCCGGAGCACATACCATTTGGTCTCCTTTTGGGGAGCCGTCGAAGCCTGCTCTTCTGCAGGGGCAGGAGTGGTCTGATTTGTTGTTTCCATTAGAATAAAGAATAAATGAATTTCAGGACGCCGTTAGATAGCAGGTCCATAACATATACCAGCGCGGTGATCAACAGCGTGGCCACCAGCACAATGACGGTAGATTGCTGCAACTCCGACCAGGTAGGCCAGGTTACTTTCTCCAATAGCTCCTTATACGATTCCTTGAAATAATTAGCGACTTTGTTCACGGGATCAATTTGAAAATTTACTGCGCACGGGCACTAGGATTCGAACCCAGATCAAAGGTTTTGGAGACCTCTATACTAACCGTTGTACTATGCCCGTAAGAAAGCTAAAAGCTATCCCGTTTTAGACGAGACAGCTTTTAGTTACCGCAAATATATACAATTTCTGATTTATGCTGACCGGCAGAATACCGGAATAGCTTATTTCAGAATTTCAGTTACCTGACCGGCGCCTACGGTACGACCGCCTTCGCGAATGGCGAATTTCAATCCTTTTTCCATAGCGATCGGCTGAATCAGCTTAACCGTCAGCGTGCTGTTATCGCCGGGCATCACCATTTCAGTACCTGCCGGTAATTCTACTTCTCCGGTTACGTCGGTCGTACGGAAATAGAACTGCGGACGGTATTTGTTGAAGAACGGGGTATGACGTCCGCCTTCTTCCTTGCTAAGCACGTAAACTTCGCATTTGAATTCGGTATGCGGCGTGATCGTGCCGGGTTTGGTCAGTACCATACCGCGACGGATCTGGGTCTTTTCAATACCACGGAGCAGCAGACCGGCGTTATCTCCGGCTTCACCCTGATCGAGCAGCTTACGGAACATTTCCACACCCGTAACAGTGGAAGTCAGCGGAGCAGGCATCAAACCAACGATTTCCACAGGTTCACCCACCTTGATACGGCCTCTTTCGATACGGCCGGTAGCTACGGTACCACGACCGGTGATAGAGAATACGTCTTCAACAGACATCAGGAAGGGCTGGTCGATCGGACGGGTAGGCAGCGGAATATAAGTATCTACTGCTTCCATAAGCTCGTCGATAGCCTTAACCCATTTGCCTTCACCGGCAAGTGCACCGGTAGCAGAACCCTTGATGATCGGGGTGTTGTCGCCGTCGAATCCGTAGAAAGTCAGCAGTTCGCGGATTTCCATTTCAACCAGCTCCAGCAGTTCAGGATCTTCAACCAGGTCTACTTTATTCATGAATACCACCATGCGGGGTACGCCTACCTGACGGGCAAGCAGGATATGCTCTTTCGTCTGCGGCATCGGACCATCCGTAGCAGCCACCACCAGAATAGCGCCATCCATCTGGGCCGCGCCCGTGATCATGTTTTTTACGTAGTCAGCGTGACCAGGGCAATCCACGTGCGCATAGTGACGATTAGCCGTCTGATATTCCACATGCGCCGTGTTGATGGTGATACCACGCTCTTTTTCTTCGGGAGCGGCATCGATCTCATCGTATTTTTTTGCTTCCGCCAACCCTCTTGAAGACAAAATGGTCGTAATGGCAGCGGTCAAAGTCGTCTTACCATGGTCAATATGACCAATGGTTCCAACGTTAACGTGGGGTTTATCCCTTTTGAAGGTCTCTTTTGACATTGGTATCTGGTTTTTAGTTGTGTTTTAATATTAATATTTTCCGACAAATCTGAGTTGAGCCGTTAAAGAGAATTGAACTCTTGACCTCTTCCTTACCAAGGAAGTGCTCTACCACTGAGCTACAACGGCGATGCTTAGCTAATTCCCGGCTTCTGCCGTGCAGCTGGGAAACGGTCCCGCCTCAACTGGTGTTTCAGCTTCCCTGCTAAGATTTCTTCCACCTTCGCCCCTGGGCCACCGTAGATACGGAGACGGAAGGCTTGGGTATGAGATCTGCCTTCGCTAAAGCTTCGGCAGATAAGAGCGGAAGACGAGGTTCGAACCCGCGACCTACAGCTTGGAAGGCTGTCGCTCTACCAACTGAGCTACTTCCGCAAAAAACAAATTTGAAAATTTGAAGATTTGAAAATGTGAAAATGGAATCACATTAACTATTTCAAATTATCCTATTTCAAAAAGAGCTTTAAAAATCATCTCCATATCATCACATCTCCACATTTATTACGCGTGGGCAAGGATGGATTCGAACCACCGAACTCCGAAGAGAACAGATTTACAGTCTGTCGTCGTTGGCCACTTGACTACTTGCCCGCTAAAGCCCTTCACTAAGACTGCGAAAATATATCGCGGATCACTGGCCAACCGCACCCAAGCAATTGTACCGTTTGAGCCAGAGAAGGGAATCGAACCCCCGACCAGCTGATTACAAATCAGCTGCTCTACCAGCTGAGCTACTCTGGCAATGATTCCCCGACCTGACGGTAAGGACCTGATTGCAAAGAACTTAAACGGATGAAATCAGCCGCCCGATTTTTTGGGAAGGCAAAGGTAAGCGAATTTGTTAAATTCAAAAATTTTGAGAGCAATTTTATCCCCGGTAAAGGCGAACCAAAATCATCACTTGCCGGAAATAAAAAAACCCCCGAAGGGGTTTTGTGTATTAAGCTGCCTGTTTTTCTTTTTTTCGCTTGATCAGATTGATTACTGAATCCATGGCTTTGTCGAATGATTCTTCGAACGATTTAGAGGAACATTTCACGAAAAAATCCTGTCTCGGCACATGCACTTTGATTTCTGCAACTTTGTCCTTGATCGTATGTACCACATTGTCCAGCTTTAGGAACACATCGACTTTTACAATACGGTCGTGGAATGTGTCAAGTCGCGTTAGCTTTTTGCTGATGTAGTTAACGAGCTTACTGTCCGCATCAAAGTGCACTGTCTGAATGTTAACGTTCATGGTTTCGCTTTTTAAACGATGAAACAATAAATGAAAGAACTTGGGGATAAACGCAGCCCCAACGGGGTTATGCGGGGAACTGAAATTAAGCCCTTGCCCCAATTTTTCCAAATATTTTGGGCCCAAAATTCCCTTCCGGAATCCTAAAAAATGATCAATCGCGGGGATGTGTTTTCCGGTGTACTTCCCGAAGCTTTTCGATGGTATTGTGGGTGTACAGCTGGGTGGCCGCCAGGCTGGAATGCCCTAACAATTCCTTTACAGAATTGAGGTCGGCGCCATGGTTCATCAGGTGGGTGGCGAAGCTATGCCTTAACACGTGAGGGCTTTTCTTATCGATGGTGGTTACCTGCGACAGATATTTTTTCACCGCTTCGTAGGCATACCTGGGATAGAGCTTTTTCCCTTTATTGCCAATCAGCAGCTCCGGTTCACCAGACCTCCCGGATTCGCGTTTTGCCTGGGCATAATGATCAATTTCAATGACCAGTTCAGCGCTCAGGGGGATCATCCGCTCTTTATTCCCCTTTCCCAGCACGCGCACCAGTCTGGCCGGCCTGTCAATCCGGTCTTCGCGAAGATTGACCAGCTCGGAAAGGCGCATGCCGGTCTGGTAAAACATCAGGATCAGCAGCCGGTCTGTTTTGCCCGCCCAATTGTCGGGGAATTCAACGTGCCGGATCAGCAGGTCCAAATCCTTTTCTTCCACATAGACCGGCAGCTTTTTGCCGGCCTTTGGGCTGATGATGCCGCTCATTGGTGTTTTTTCAAGCTGGCCAGCACGGATCTGGTACTTGAAAAAGGACTTTAAAGAGGAGATTTTCCGGTTAATGGACCTGGAGCTGATCTTCTTCTCCTTCAGCCTGGCTAACCAGGAGCGGATCAGGGGAGTGGAGGCCCCGGAAAGATCGGTCTCGCCAAAGGAGCTTCTTAGAAATTCTGAAAACTGAAGCAAATCGTCGGTATAAGCCCGGACCGTATGCCTGGAAAACCTTTTTTCGAAGGTCAGATAGTCTAAAAATGGCTGAATTTCAATGTTCAAGGGAACGATATTGCTCAACCAAATATAAAATAAAAAGCCATCCCAATGGGGATGGGATGGCGGAATTATAAGTTCAAGGAACGATTTATTGTTCGAATTTACCGCTGGCCAACTGCTGCCGGTAAACAGCCTTGAGCACTTCACCCCTTCTTTTAATAGAAGGTTTGGTGAACGACTGGCGACTACGTAACTGAACAAGCACCTTCGCCTTTTCAAATTTCTTCTTATACTTTTTCAGGGCCTTGTCGATGTTTTCGCAATCCTTTGAGTCGATAATAAGCATATTAAATCTCCGCGTTTTTAAAAAATAACTTACGGGCTGCAAAGATAGGAAGTTTTCAGAATAAATGAAGAAAAAGGGCAGAAAATCCGATTTTTACGACATGTTTACCGGTATTATTGAAAGTCAGGGCCGCATCGAATCGGTGTCAGCGTCGGGTACCAATAAAACCTTTCGCATTGCTTCCACACTTGCGGCAGAACTAAAAGTAGATCAGAGCCTTGCGCACGACGGCGTCTGCCTGACGGTAGAGCGGGTACTGCATGACCAATACGAAGTCACGGCCATTGCAGAAACACTCACCAAAACCAGGCTTGGACAGTGGAAACCGGGCGACCGGGTCAACCTGGAGCGATGTATGCAGCTCAATGGGCGCCTGGATGGGCATATCGTACAAGGCCATATCGATACGGTGGCCGTTTGCGTTAGCCGCGAGAACCGCGACGGAAGCTGGGAATACCGGTTCAGTTTTCCCGGATCCTTTGCCGGCCTGATCATTGAAAAAGGATCTGTTGCCGTGAATGGCATCAGCCTGACCTGCTTCAATGTGGACCAGGATTCTTTCACGGTCGCCATTATCCCTTATACATTCGAACACACCAATTTAAAGAACCTGCAGTCAGGGGATACCGTGAATATCGAGTTTGATATGATTGGGAAATATGTGCAAAGAATGCAATTGTTAAATCGCTGACACAAATCTTTTTTTTAGGACGAGGAATTTTTTTTCATAGAGGTGATAGCTGAGATAACTCACTATCAGGGTTATTAGAATGGCCATCGCCCGGATTATCCAATAACTCCATGATGCGGGAATTCCGGAAGCAGGGAAACGAGATTCGACACGGTTAACAAACAATTGCAATACAAACCAATGAAAAACGTAAATGCCGTAGGAATATTTGCCTAACCAAACGAGAGGCAACGATCTAAAAATGCCGCTTAAGGGCTTTTGGCTATTCACATTTGCTAACAAAAACCACACTAACAGTAACCAGACAAGATCGATACTGGAGTATCCAATAAGGAGCATTTGGGGGCTTAAGATTGCTGAAGGAGGCTCAATAGCCCGCATAACGACAAAGATGCCGGCTGGCACTATGACTATACCTTTCAGATACTGCCGATAGATAACAGAAAGCGCTTTCTTTTCCTCGAAAAGACAAATCAACGATCCGAATAAAAAAGGTTCAGCGGCCACAAAAGTATTGAAATAGGCACTATGGGAGTCATAGTAGACAATCCGAAGAAATACAGAAAGCGCGATGAATGCGCCAATCCACCCGATGCGGGCTTTGAATCGTCTTACCAGAAAAAAAATGACGGGCCAGAAAATATAAAATTGCTCTTCTACGGCAAGCGACCAGAAATGAAAAAAAAGGGGCGGTGGTAACCCGTGTAAAATAATTCTCCAGTTGCTTATGTATAGCCAATACCATAGTTGAATTTGCTGGAGATTGCCGAAATATATCTCGTATCGGATGTAAAATATCGGAAGAATCCACAGAAAAAAAATCAGGCTGCCATAGTATAGCGGAAAGATTCGGAGAATCCTTCTGATGTAAAAGTTTTTGAAATACTGTCGCGGTGGTGAGCTGATATGGGAAAAGAGCCGGCTCGTGATCAAATATCCGGATAATAAAAAGAATAGATTCAGGCCAGTCCACCCGGATTTAGAAATACTGAGCTGGTAGAAAAAGTGCTCGAACATTACGAGCATAATAGCCAGACCTCGTACACCGTCAAGTTCCCGGATGTGAAGACCCTTTTTTATTTCTCCGTCTGCCTGGCTTTCTGAG
>DASZRP010000314.1:0-2075 GCA_035548895.1 Puia sp.
CAAACCGATTTGGTGTTCAGTTCGGAATAGACGATATGTTCCGCTATTTGTTCGGCGGTCTTTGCATCCTCTACGGCTTGTTTCGCGTGTATAGGGGATATAAGAAGAACTATTTTAATTAAAAACTGATGGCATGAACATTTTAAAAGAATGTTTGCCCTTTATATTATTTGTTTCCGTTGAGCTCTTTATTTCGGGTTGTGGTCAGGGTAACCGGGTGCCGGTGGAAACGCCGACTTCCGGGACGATCCATATCAGCGTGGATGAGTCCTTCAGGCCGGTGATCGATTCGCAGCTGAAGGTGTTCGAGAGTTCTTTTCCCAACGCCCATGTGCTGGTCGACTATAAACCGGAGGCTGAATGCCTGAAAGACCTGGCAAAGGACAGTACCCGGATGATCATCGTTACGCGGGGATTGAGCAGGACGGAAGAGGCGTTTTATAAAGACTCCCTCCAGCGTCCCGCTTATTCCGGCCTGCTGGCTTTCGATGCCGTGGCTTTGGTGGTGAACAGCCATTCGAAAGACACGGTCATGACGATGGCAGAGATCCGGGACCTGCTGCGTGGTAAAGACAAAAAGAACAGGCAGGCGGTAATGGACGGTGTTACGGCTACCAGTATCGTCCGCTTTGCCATCGATTCCATACTTAAGGGTGAACCGCTGAGCCCCCGGGTGGAGGCGGCCCGTTCCAGTCCCCAGGTGCTGGACTATGTTGCGAGCCATGAAAACGCCATTGGTTTCATCGGAGTGAACTGGATCGGAGACCAGGAAGACTCTGTGCAGCTTTCTTTTCTCACCAAGGTAAAAGTGGTTGCGGTAGAGTGCGAAACCTGTCCCGATAAGCCTTATGTTCAACCCTTTCAGGCCAATATCGTGTTGAAGCGATACCCGATGGTACGGGGATTGTATTATATCCTGAAGGAGAATTACAGCGGTATCGGAAACAATTTTGTAAACTTCCTGCAGAATGAGCGAGGACAGTTGATCTTCAGGCGGGCTTATCTGGTTCCTGCCCGGATGAACTTCGATATTCGCAACGTTCAGCTCCAGGAATAACTATTTGGGCAATTTTTTTACAACTTAAACAAGAGAATCAGAAATGAGAAAACTAAGCATGAGCCTGTTGCTGTCGGCTACCTGTATTGGCGGTACGGTAACGGCGCAAACCGTAGAGCAGGGCAGACAGTTTTTGTACTATGAGCGGTACAAAAGCGCCCAGGATGCATTTGAAAAAGTGTTGGCTGCAAATCCAAACAATATCGATGCTGTGTATTGGCTTGGGCAAACGATGATCCACCGCCGGGATACCCGCGATACTGCGGGGGCCAAGGCGTTATACCAGAAAATGTTAGCCACCAATGGCGACGCCCCCCTGCTTCTGGTGGGCATGGGGCATGTTGAATTACTGTATGGAAATACCACCGATTCCCGTCAGCGTTTTGAAAGAGCGATTAGCCTGACCAAAGAAAAAGATATTAATGTGCTGAACGCCGTAGGCTATGCGAATACCGACGCCAAGACCGGCGATGCCAATTACGCGATTCAGAAACTCAATCTGGCAACCCAGGTGAGGCATTTCAACGATCCGGAAACCTATGTTCTCCTTGGTGATGCCTACCGCAAGCAACTCGACGGAGGGAATGCCGTGTCGAACTACAACAAGGCTCTGGCCATTAATCCCAAGCTGGCTGAAGCCAAGTTCAAGATCGGTATTATTTACCTGACACAGAATAACCGCGACTATTTCCTACCGGCTTTTGATGATGCCGTGACGGTTGACCCGGCCTATGCGCCCGCTTACCAGCAATTATTTATCTACTGGTACCCGCGCGACGTGAACAAAGCTTCGGCCTACCTCGATAAGTATCTCGCCAATTCAGATCCGGGACCCGAAGCCGAGTACCTGAAAGCGGATATGCTGTATGCCTCCAGCAAATTTTCCGACGCCCGCACCCGTGCACAACAGCTCATTGGCCAGATGGGCGATAAAGTGATCCCCCGCATGTATCGTATGGTAGCCTACGCTTCCGACACGCTGGGCGATATACCCGCAGCTAAAACGGCGATGGAGACT
>DASZRP010000315.1:0-14900 GCA_035548895.1 Puia sp.
TTTTTATCGCCGATTCGGAGCGGCCGGTGCCGGATATCTATATCCCGGGCAGTAAGCTGAACGGCGTTAAGGAACAGCAGCGGGTAATTGTCCGGATCACCAGCTGGACAAAAAACCGCAAGCCGCAGGGCGAGATCATCCAGGTGCTCAGCGAATCGGACGAGAATGACCGGGTCATGAAGGAATTGCTCGTCGAGAACGGTTTCCCCGTACTCTTCCCGGAGGAGGTCATGCTGGCTTCTTCAAAATTATCCGACGAGATTCCGCCTGCGGAAGCTTCCAAAAGGCGAGACTTTCGGGATACGCTCACCTTTACCATCGATCCCGCGGATGCGAAAGACTTCGACGACGCCATTTCTTTTCGCCGGCTCGAAAACGATGAATACGAGATCGGCGTGCACATCGCCGACGTCAGTCATTTCGTCAAACCCGATTCGCTCTTAGATGAAGAGGCTTACGGAAGAGGCACTTCCGTTTACCTGCCGGACCGGGTGAACCCCATGCTGCCCGAGCGGATCTCCAATGAGCTGTGTTCGTTGAGGCCGCACGAGGATAAGCTGACTTTCTCGACTGTCTTTATCATTACGGATAAAGGAATAATAAAAGATTACTGGCTGGGCCGTACGATCATTCACTCCGATCATCGCTTTACTTATGAAGACGTCCAGGAAATTATCGAACACGGAGAAGGAAAATACCAGGAAGAAATCGACATACTGCACCGGCTTGCCCAGCGTTTCCGCAAACAGCGCATAAAGAAAGGAGCGATCAATTTTTCATCCGTTGAAGTGCGCTTTAAGCTCGATGAAAAGGGTAAGCCGGTCGGCATCACGGTCAAGGAAAGCCGGGAGTCGCATCAGCTTATCGAGGAATTTATGTTGCTGGCGAACCGCACCGTAGCGACCCATGTTTCAAAAATAAAGATCAGGAAGAAATCAATTCCTTTCCCTTACCGCGTACACGATACGCCCGACAAGGAAAAGCTGGCTCCCTTTGTGCTGTTTGCAAAAAAATACGGGCATCATTTCGATACCAAATCGCCGGAAGGCATTGCGGCCTCTTTCAATGAAATGCTGCGCGACGTGCAGGGTAAGCCCGAGCAACATGTGCTGGAACAGCTAGGCATCCGGACCATGGCCAAAGCTGCTTATACTACGGAAAACATCGGCCATTTCGGTCTCGGGTTTACGAACTATTGTCATTTTACTTCGCCGATCCGGCGTTATCCAGACGTGCTCACCCATCGTATTCTGCAGGAAGTGCTGGACGATAAAATCGTTCTCCATGAAAAGCTGGAAAGCCAGTGCAAGCATTGCAGCGAACGGGAGCGGGCAGCCCTGGAAACAGAGCGGGCCGCGAATAAGTATAAGCAGGTGGAATTCATGAAAGACTTTATCGGCGATGAGTTTGATGGTGTGATCAGCGGCGTGGCCGGCTTCGGCTTCTGGGTTGAAACGGTACAGCATAAATGTGAAGGGCTGGTCAGCTTGAACAGCCTGATAGAATACGACGACTTCCGATTAATTGAAAATGAATATGCGCTGGTAGGACGAAGAAGCGGACGAAGCTTCCGGATGGGCGATAAGGTCCGAATAAAAGTGATTTCCGCTAATCTGGCCAGACGCCAGCTCGATTATGAATGGGTAATTTCTCCAGCCGATCCGGTATTGTCCTGACGACATAATAAACAAATGAAGACATTCCAGGAGTTACTGACCGAATTTACGGGTTATTTTGAGCGACAGCATTTTCCGGAAAGTCCCGCAGGGCTTTATGGGGCGGCATCCTATATGCTGGAAATTGGCGGGAAGCGGATACGCCCCGTCCTTTGTTTGATGGGTAACGAACTGTTTTCGTCCATACAACCTGATGCCTGGAAAATAGCAGCCGGCATAGAGCTCTTTCACAATTTCACCCTGATTCACGACGATATCATGGACAATGCGCCACTCCGCAGGGGTAAGCAGACGGTGCATAGTCGCTATAATGCTTCTTCGGCCTTGCTTGCCGGAGATGTGATGCTGGTCAGGGCTTATGGTTATTTTAATGAAACGGATTCCCGCTATCAGCGGCAGCTTATTGAATTGCTGAACCGGACGGCAAGAGAAGTTTGCGAAGGCCAGCAGCTCGATATGGATCTCGAGCAGGCCGGAGCGGTAAGCCTTGCAGCATATCTCCGGATGATTGAACTGAAGACGGCTGTTCTGCTTGCCGGAAGCCTCCGGATGGGAGCGCTTATTGGCGGAGCGGATGATTCCGATCAAAAACACTTATATGATTTTGGCCGCAATCTCGGCCTGGCCTTCCAGGTGCAGGACGACTGGCTCGATGCGTTTGGAGATCCGGGAAAGTTTGGGAAGCAGTCGGGGGGAGATATTCTGCAGAATAAAAAGACTTTTTTGTTGGTGAAAGCTCTTGAGAATGCCGATCCGGTGCAATCGGCGGAAATAAAACGATTGTTTTCTTATACCGGTTCAGACAAAATAGACCGGATGCTCGCGTTGTTCAGAGACTGCGGGGTGGATAAGGCTGCTGAAGAATCCAGACAGAATTATCAGAACCGGGCTTTTGAAAGCTTAGACCGGGTGAAGGCAGATGAGCCCCGGAAAAGGCCTTTAAAGCAATTGGCCGAAGCCCTGCTCAACCGGGAGGTTTGATCTTTGCCAGGACTTGAATCAGATCCGGTAGGTAACGCCTTCCAATGCCAGTTCCGAGTTGGGAAACACTTCTCTTGCTTCTTTTTCGAATTCGTCCAGCTTTTCGTATTTGGAACTGAAATGACCGATCAGCAGCTTACCCACGGCGGCCTGTCGCGCAATCTGTGCCGCCTGCGTGGTGGTGGAATGAAAACGTTTGGCGGCTCTTTCCTCAAGTTCCTTCAGATAGGTCGTCTCGTGGTAAAGCAAATCAACGCCAGACACTTTCTCCGCTATGATCGGGTTAAATGCGGTATCTGCCGTATAAGCGTATGATTTGGCTTTTGGCGCCTCGTCGGTAACCCAGGCATTCGGGATCCGGATACCCTCCTGGTTTATGTAATCCTCTCCCCATTTCAGGCGATCGAAAAATGAAGAGGGGATGCCATGCTGACGTGCCTTTTCGGGATTTAAGCGCCGGACAGGCCTGATCTGCCTGAAGAGGAATCCCCAGCAGGCTATTCGGTGAAAGACTCCGAAACAGGATACTTCGACCTGATTGGTCCTGAGCAGGACGCCCTCGCTTTCGATGGGGTGAAAGATCAGATTGAAGGGCAGACGGGTATCTGCGCAGGCTAACTGCATATCGAAGATTGCCTTCAGGGGCGCGGGGGCATACAGGTGAAGGTCCTGGTGCCGTCCGAGCAGGCCCATGCTGGTCAGAAGCCCGATCAGCCCGAAATAATGATCGCCGTGCAGGTGGGAGATGAAAATATGGTTGATGCGGCTGCGCCGGATCTTATACCGGCTCATTTGCATCTGGGTTCCTTCGCCGCAATCGATCAGGAATAGCTGGTCGTCCATGGTCACCACCTGGGAAGTGGGGTGCCTGTCGAAAGCGGGAATAGCCGAATTATTGCCAAGAATAGTTAATGCCAGCACAACCGGATTTTAGCGTATGAATTCAAATGGGCAGCGGGGAGCGGAAGGCCCTGCCAGCAGGAAAAATAATACAAATTGTAATAGGAACGGGATTCGGACGTTTCCATTGTATACGGAAATGGGAATGAACAAATCAGCATCGGAATTGTTGGTAAGAAAGAAGGGTTAGCCAGTCAGCTCTCTTTCGATATCTTCCATAAAAACAAGATCCGACGCTTCGCTGAAAGTCGGGACGACCTGAAGGGTTTCAAATTGCTTGTCCCGGGTAAATAGTTTTCCTGTTTCCGATTGAGGTTCGCACAAAATGAATGATGCGCGGTTTGCGTAGAACTGGTCGCGGATTTCGAGGAGCTCTTTGGCAGCAGCTAAATCCATCTTTTGAATGTCTTTCATGATAACGATAAGGTTTTTAACGTCATTTTGCAGAAAGGGGATTAAGCAATTTCGCAGATCGTCTGTCATATTAGCAGCAAGTTCCGGTTCATTGATTCGAATGGCATGAAAATTCCGGTTGGTATCAATTTTGACATTCATATTCGGCTGGTTATTAACATGTCTTGATAAACGATCAAAAACTGGAATCAAAAATATTCGTTATTATTGTATTAAGCACTTTTGTATCAATTAACTAACAAAAAATGGATAATAATTTTTCGGCTCAGGTCAAAGAGATTATATCGTTCAGCAGAGAGGAAGCCTTAAGGTTAGGAAACGACTTTATTGGTACAGAGCATTTGCTGCTGGGGCTGATCAGGGAAGGCGACAATACGGCTATCCGTATCCTGAAAAGCTTCAATGTCGATCTCTATGAACTGCGCAAAGAAGTAGAGCTTGCCGTTAAGGATAAAACAGGAAAGAATATAGCCAATATCAACAGTCTCCCGCTAACCAAACAGGCGGAGAAAGTGATACGGGTGACGGTTCTGGAGGCCAAGGCTTTAAAAAGCCCGACCGTCGAAACCGAGCACCTGATGTTGTCTATCTTGAAAAACAAAGAAAACATTGCCACCCAAATTTTAAATCAATTCGAAGTGGACTACGACTTATTCAGAAATGAACTGGGTGTCGTAAAAAGTAATGATACCCGCAGCGAATACGCTGAAGAAAACGACGATGATTTCGACGAGGAAAAGAAATATGCCCAGCAGAAGGCAAGACCGGCCGGCAATGCCAAAAGCAAAACGCCGGTGCTGGACAACTTCGGCCGCGATATTACCCGCCTTGCAGAGATGAACTCGCTCGACCCCATTGTTGGCCGGGAAGAGGAAATTGAACGGGTGTCGCAGATCCTCTCCAGACGCAAGAAGAACAATCCGATCCTCATTGGAGAACCGGGCGTGGGCAAAACAGCGATTGTGGAAGGGCTTGCCCTGCGTATCGTGCAGCGGAAAGTGTCCAGGGTGCTCTTCGATAAACGAGTGATCTCTTTAGATCTCGCTGCCCTGGTGGCCGGCACCAAATACCGCGGTCAGTTTGAAGAGCGCATGAAAGCAATCATGAATGAGCTGGAAAAGAACCGCGACGTCATTCTATTCATCGACGAGATACATACCATTGTCGGCGCCGGCGGGGCATCCGGTTCACTCGATGCCTCCAATATTTTCAAGCCTGCCCTGGCACGGGGTGAACTGCAATGCATCGGAGCGTCTACACTCGATGAGTACAGGATGTATATTGAAAAAGACGGTGCGCTCGACCGCCGATTTCAGAAAGTGATGATCGATCCGCCCAGCGTGGAAGAGACCATTCAGATATTGCAGAACATCAAGTCGAAATACGAAGACTATCACAACGTGGTTTATTCCGACGAGGCTATTGAAGCCTGCGTGAAATTAAGCGACCGGTATATGACGGACAGGCTGTTGCCTGACAAAGCCATCGACGTACTGGACGAAGTGGGCGCAAGGGTTCATCTGAAAAATATCAATGTACCGCAGAATATCGTCGAGCTCGAAAAGAAGATCGAGGACGTAAAGAACGAGAAGAACAAGGTTGTCAAAAGCCAGAAATTTGAAGAAGCCGCTTCCCTGCGTGATGCCGAGAAGAGGCTGCAGGAAGAACTCGAGCGGGCTAAAGGGGAATGGGAAGAAGAGAGCAAGCATAAGCGCTATCCGATAGATGAGGAAAATATTGCCGAAGTAGTGAGTATGATGACCGGCATACCGGTAAAGCGGATGGTTCAGGCCGAAAGCGAGAAGCTGAAGAATATGGCGGTGGATATGACCGATATGGTTGTCGGACAAAGCGACGCTATTCAGAAGGTGGTGAAGGCCATTCAGCGCAACCGGGTAGGTTTAAAGGATCCGAAGAAGCCGATCGGCACTTTTATTTTCTTAGGGCCGACCGGGGTAGGGAAGACCGAGCTGGCCAGAGCTTTGGCGAGATATATGTTCGATTCGGAAGATTCGCTTATTCGGATCGATATGAGTGAATACATGGAGAAATTCACGGTGAGCCGGTTGATCGGCGCACCTCCGGGATATGTCGGATATGAAGAAGGGGGGCAGCTGACCGAAAAAGTAAGGAGAAAGCCCTATTCCGTCATCCTGCTCGATGAAATTGAAAAAGCTCATCCGGATATTTACAATATCCTGCTCCAGGTGTTGGACGACGGACAACTGACCGATGGATTGGGAAGGAAAGTGGATTTCAAGAATACGCTGATCATTATGACTTCCAATATCGGCGCCCGTCAGCTGAAAGATTTTGGCGATGGGGTCGGTTTTGCCACTTCGGCCAGAACGGCTAATGCGGAAGAGAATAATAAGGCGGTGATCGAAAAGGCGCTGAAGCGCACCTTCAGTCCCGAGTTTCTGAACCGGGTGGATGATATTGTTATTTTCAACTCGCTGACTAAGGAGAATATCTTCAATATCATTGATATCCTGATGAAGGGCGTTATGAAGCGGCTTGTTCAGCTCGGCTTTACGCTCGAGCTTACCGAAGAAGCCAAGAGCTTTCTCGCCGACAAGGGATATGACCAGCAATTTGGCGCAAGGCCTTTGCACCGGGCTATTCAGAAATACCTTGAAGATCCGTTAGCGGAAGAGATCCTGAATATGAATATTAAACAGGGGGATGTGATGATCGCCGATCTGGACAAGGAATCGGGTAAGATCAAATTTTCCCTGAAGGAAAAAGAGAAAGAAGCGTCACAGGTTTAACAGATAATTTTAAATCTTAAAACAATTGCCGTGGAGCATGGAAAATTTTCCGTGTTTCTGCGGCAATTGTTTTTATTTGCAGGCATAAGCTGGTCCATGACAGATAAGAAAATTATTGTCACCATCGATGGTTGGTCTTCCTGCGGCAAGAGCACCCTGGCTAAACAACTAGCCAAGAAACTGAAATACCATTATATCGACAGCGGCGCTATGTATCGCGCTATAACGCTCTATTTTCTCAGGAATCATGTGGATTGGACCAGGGAGTCTGCTGTGTCGCATGCGCTGAAGGATATTAAGCTCGAATTTGATTTTAACGAAGCAGACCAGTCCAGCGAGATTCTGCTGAATGGAGAAAATGTGGAATACCTGATCCGGGATCTGGTGATCGCGGAGAAGGTCAGCGATATTGCGGCCATCCGGTCGGTCAGGGAATTCGCCGTCCGGCAGCAGCAGGCTTTTGGGGCTAAGAAAGCGTTGGTGATGGACGGGCGCGACATCGGGACGGTCGTTTTTCCAAACGCCGAATTGAAAATTTTTATGACGGCCGATATCGCCATCCGGGTCGAACGCCGGTTCAAAGAACTTTTTGAAAAAAATCCCCATGTTACCATTGAGGAGGTCAAAACAAATCTCGAACTGCGGGATTATATTGACGCGCATCGTGAGGTGAGTCCGCTGAGAAGAGCGGATGATGCCATTGAACTGGACAACTCCAACCTGAGCCCCGAGGAGCAGTTGGCCATCGTCTATAAATGGGCCAAAGAAAGGATGAAACAGGCTGAGATCAGCTAAAGCGGATCTTTAAAATAAAAGCAGGTTGCCATTTGAGGCAACCTGCTTTTATTTTGGTATAGCCGGTATGAGTTACTCTCCGGACAATAGAAGGCTGATTAAAAATGATAGGTGGCCGCTAATATAAAGCTCCCTGTCGATTTGGTCAGTTCGGTATCGCTTTTATAGAAAGCCTCGTTTTTACAGTTATCCAGCCTGAATTCCGGGATGATGGTCAGGTTTGAAATTCTGAAATTGGCAGACAGTGTCGCTTCGAAGATATTGCCCATATCATAAACATCATTTCCGACCTGATTCCCGATCCAGCCATCCTTATTGCCGATATATTCCCCCCGCAGCGTAAGGCCGAACCAGCTTACCGGATCTGCGTTCAGGTAAAGAGCAGATCCCCACCAGTTGACCTTAGACCAGGTATCATCCACCTGCTTAAGCTTCACCGATTGAACAGTTCCGTTATATCCCAGGCTGAATTTGTCGGAGAGCGCATAGGTCAGCACAAGATCGCCCTGCACCAGGTTTTTGTCTTCGGTCTGATCGCCATCGACAAAATTCAGGTAAGCCTTGAATTTGTCATCCTTTGAAGCGGTAGATAGCTGGGCAATAAAGGATTTTGGCATGCCCGGGGCCGATTTGAAATCGGTTGGATTCGCGATCCCTACCATCAGGGAGGTCTTGCCGGCGATCGCAATATCCGCTTTTAAGCCGGTATGGGAAAAAGGCCCGTTCGTGAACATATAGCTCATGCTGTAGTTCCTGTTCAAATAAGCATCCAGCACCTCATACCCTACGTGGGTGCCCCAGGATCCAATCGTAAACTTCAGTCTGGCGTTCGGAGCGTAAGTAAGATATAACTGTTTGATCGCTACCCTCGTGCTGCCATCGTTATAGGCAAATTCTTCTGCCCTGGTGCCAAAGCCCAGATCGATGGTTGCACTCACTTTACCAAAGCTGTGGTCGGCACGGATCGAGGCCATGCCCAGTTCAAAGGAATTGTTGGAATGGGTGAAGCTTGTCGGACTATTATAGGAATAGGTTTTCGGATTATTGAAATTGTACCGGTAATAAACGTCTGCAGATCCCGTGATCGTTACCGGAAGCGAGATTTTCGGCGAATCCGGAGGAGGGGCAGAGCTTGTTTTAGTCGAATCCTGAGCTTGGGCCGCTCCATAGAAGCCAATGAAAAGCAGCAGTTGGTAGGTTTTAACCATTTGTTTTAAGTTTTAATAGTTAACTGATATGAACCGGACATGATCAAGCCAACAGCCCGTCTGGCCGGGAGGGACTGTCAGTACTTTGAGATCAGCGCAAGCAATCGCGGAAAAAGGCTAATCGACAGCAATGAAGGATTGGCTTTTGCAGGAAAGTCCTAACACCGGTCCGACATATTCCTGTTAAGCCCATTAAACAGATAATATATTTTATGTATATATTATCATTATACTAAAATATAGTTTAATGTCTAAGATTAAATTATATATAATATATATATTTTATTATAATATAGAATGAGTTTTGAATAAATTTTAATAAATGGGCAAAAAGACGGCCATATATTCAATAAAAAAGGCTTCCGCAGGAAGCCTTGAAGAAAACCTATTTCCATAAAGGGTTAATTAACGCAAGAACAGGATTTCCCTGTATTTCGGCAGGAGCCATTCGCTGTCGTCGATAAGGAGCTCCAGCTTATCTACATGATAGCGGATATCATCGAAAAATGCTCCTTTCACTTCATCGCAGTAGGCTATAGCTTTTTTGCGGACATCACCGATGACGTTGGCCTTTTTTCGCGCATCGATCATTTTACCGACCAGGTCGCTGATCTTGGAAATATGCTCGGAAATTTTCTCGAGGATCTGCTTTTGATTGATATAAGCACTCTCCTTCAGGCCGATCTCTTTCAGCCCTTTGATATTTTCGATCAGCGTGTTCTGGTATTTGATCGCCGGAGGAAGAATATGGCTGGTGCAAAGCTCTCCCATAATGCGGGCTTCGATCTGCACTTTCTTAATATATTTCTCCAGTTCAATTTCATGCCGCGCTTCCAGTTCTACGTGGTTTAATACGTTATTGCCTTCGAACAGCTTTTTTGCCTTTTCGGTAACCAGTGCATCGAGCGCCAGTGGCGTCGTTTTCACATTCGGCAATCCACGCTTTTCCGCTTCCTTAGCCCATTCATCACTATAACCGTCTCCTTCAAAAAGAACCTTTTCACTGCTAACGATGTATTCCCGGATCACATGCATGATGGCGATTTCCTTCTTATCTCCCTTTTCAATCAGCGCATCGACCTCTTTCTTGAATTTTTTCAGCGATTCGGCCATAATGGTGTTCAGGGCCGTCATGGCATTGGCGCAATTGGCCGCAGAGCCCACCGCCCGGAATTCAAACTTATTGCCTGTAAAAGCAAAGGGGGAGGTCCTGTTCCGGTCTGTATTGTCGAGCAGCAGTTCGGGGATGCTTCTATGCAGATCCAGCTTCAAAATGGCTTCGTCCTGCTCGTCGAACTTATTGCCCACCCGTTGTTTAATGTCTTCAAGCACCTTGCTGAGGTATTGACCGATAAACACCGAAATGATGGCCGGAGGGGCTTCGTTTGCGCCCAGGCGGTGATCGTTGCCGGCGGAGGCAATAGACGCGCGTAGCACATCGGCATAGTCGTGTACGGCTTTGATGGTGTTGACGAAAAATGTCAGGAACATCAGGTTGGTCTTTGGCGTCTTCCCGGGAGCGAGCAGATTTACGCCGGTATCGGTGGCCATGCTCCAGTTATTATGTTTCCCGTTCCCGTTGATGCCGGCAAAAGGCTTTTCATGCAGGAGGGCGCGCAGCTTATGCCTGCGGGCCACACGGTCCATCAGGTCCATCAGCAGGGTATTGTGATCTACCGCGAGACTTACCTCTTCAAAAATGGGCGCACATTCGAATTGCGAAGGCGCCACCTCATTGTGACGCGTCTTCAGGGGAATGCCCAGTTTATACGACTCTTCTTCAAAGTCACGCATAAACGCGTAAATGCGCTCCGGTATAGCACCGAAGTAGTGGTCTTCCAATTGCTGGCCTTTTGCGGGGGCATGACCAAACACTGTTCTTCCGCTCATAAGAAGGTCGGGTCTTGCATTGAACAAACCTTCATCAATTACAAAATATTCCTGCTCCCAGCCCAGGGTTGCATTTACGCGGGAAATGTTTTTATCGAAATAGTTGCAAACTTCAACGGCTGCTTTATTCAAAGCTTCGAGCGATTTGAGCAACGGCGCCTTATAGTCCAGTGTCTCTCCGGTGTAGGAAACAAAAATCGTCGGAATGCAAAGTGTTTTTCCCGACTCTATCTCCATGATGAAGGGCGGAGATGAGGGGTCCCAGGCGGTATATCCCCTGGCTTCGAAAGTGGCGCGGAGTCCGCCGCTCGGGAATGAAGAGGCATCTGGCTCCTGCTGGATCAGCGCGTCCCCGTCGAATTGTTCGATGGGCGTACCGTCGCTTTTTATGGAAAAGAAGGAATCATGTTTTTCGGCAGAGGAACCCGTGAGCGGCTGGAACCAGTGTGTGTAGTGGCTTACGCCTTTACCTTCGGCCCACTGGAGAAGTCCGGCTGCAATTTGATTTGCCACGGACCGATCGATCCGCTTCCCGCCCTTTACGGAACCGGCCAGGCTTTTATAAGCTTCATCGCTTAAAAATGCGCGGGCGGTTTTCAGATCAAATACGTTCTCGGCATAAAAACGCGTGATTTTAGAAGATTTATCGGACGCCGGGTCAACCGATTGCGCCGACAAATCACTAATCGCTTTTACTCTTAATGATTCCATTTATTTTAAAATTTGGCAACGAAAATAAGTCAATAATGACAATCAGGAGAGAAAAAAGCATTTAAATCGCGATTTTCTGCGGCATGTCAGGGATAATCAGAATTTTTTTTATTGCTATAAATCAAATACCAGGCTCTTTTTCAATTACTAATTACATTATATTTTTACTTTATACGATGGAATATCCGGGCGGTTATAGCCTGTTGTAATTTGAAATTGCAGGAAAAAAGGAATAGCAGGATAAACAGCAATGGAATGCTTCGGTATCGTACAATGGCCCCGGGAAAAGGAACGATGTAGCCGATGGCTATCAACTGGCTGACGCCATAATACAACAGCAGCCAGTAGAGCGGGTCCCGGATCCCGTTTTTCTTTTTCCGGTTAAAAAAGAATACGCAGAGGCCAAAGATCAAAAACAAGGATTCCATTGATGAAAAAATTTGAAGTGAACCTTTTGCCTCCCAGGCAAAAGGCCGGAATGCTGCGTTTGTTAAAGCCTGGGGCAGGAGACTGAAAGGAGAGAGGAGCCCCGGCTTCAGGCTATCCAGATCGTACCGGGTATTGCCGTGCAGAACAAAAAATCCCTGCTGTGCATGGATTAGAGGCCTGGACAACTGATATGACTGCGGCAGGAGCAGGCTTACCGAGAATACGATGATCAGAACCAGGTAGACAAGATTGAAACAGACTGGCCTGACGCGTTGATATTTTATGCTCGCCATATAAGTGAGCAGGGCCGGTAGCAGAAAAACAAGGTATTGAACGCGGAAAAGCAACAAGCCCAGCAGCCCGAAGAATACGGCGATCCCCGATCGCCACCCGGGATCAAGCGCAAATAATCTTCCGTAATAAATGGCTATGGCAATGAAAAGCAGGATCAGGCCTTCCGCCCGGATGCCGCTGCACCAGAAAGTGATCGAGGGCATAAAGAAAATTAGCAGAAAGAAGATGCCGGTCTTCCCGGGCGATGCGATCTCCATCAGCCTGAACAGCAGAAGCGGCCCGGCGACGATCAGCAATTCAAACCAAAGCACGTCGATATAATAATTTCCTCCTCCCGATAAATTCAAAATGCCGAATAGCTTTACCATGAACCAGTCCTCGAAGTGGTCGACATAGTAAAGACAGGCCGCCCATAAATCATGGTGTGTTTTTCCCAGAGAAAAGCCGGGTAGAAATTCATTTATATATTGACCGGGATGGCTGTTCAGGAGAATGGTTTGCTTTCTCGAATCAATGATAAAGGCCCAGGTATCATCGCCGCCGTAGTAGTGCAGGAAAATATAACCATACAGGCAACCGGCAAGCACTTTGAAAATAAAGAGGGCGGCAGTATGGCATGGACTAAAAGGAAAATGATTTCTCCGGATAATCCAATGCAGCAGGGCAATCCCGAAAGTCAGATAGATCAGAAAGAGCAGGTATGAAGGCATCAAAGACCTCCTGATTTTTTTTCAAATCTATAAATTTGAATCTAATATTGCCAGATGATCGAGAATCAGCCGGTCCGGCAAAGGAAAAAGATCGCCCTGGTTTCCAATAGCGCCTGGTCTGTTTATAACTTTCGTTTGGATCTGGTTCAACATCTTATCCCAAGGTTTGATGTTTATGTCATTGCCCCGGAAGACGAATTTGCTGCCGAATTAAAAAACCTGGGATGTGCGTTTATCGGGATCGATTTTAATAACCGGTCCGAAAATCCATTCCGTGACTATGCGCTTTATCGTTCGCTGAAAAGGATCTACCGTAAACTGCAGCCCGATTTTATTTTCCACTATGTGATCAAGCCCAATATTTACGGCTCCATGGCGGCGGCAGCCTGCGGCATCGAGTCTGTCGCCGTGGTCACCGGCTTGGGTTATGCTTTTGCGCGTAGCAACTGGTTGAACAAAATCGTATCCAGGTTATATAAAAGGGCATTCAGGCGGGTCAATCAGGCCTGGTTTCTGAACCGGGGGGATGCAGATGTTTTTATCCGGCGACAACTGATCGATCCCCAAAAAATAAAAGTGCTGCCAGGGGAAGGAGTGAACACGACCCATTTTTCACCCCAGGCATTCAGGCCGGTTGCCAGGAATAAGGCTTTTCAATTCCTGATGAGCACCCGCCTGCTTAAAAGCAAAGGCGTGGCTATCTATGCGGAGGCGGCAGCGATGCTCAAAAGAAAAAATTATGATGTCCGGTTTGAACTGCTGGGTTTTTTTGAGGAGCATCATCCCGATTCGATCACCCGGGGCGAGTTGCGATACTGGCAAAAGCGCGACTATATCCACTATTGCGGCTTTGCCAGCGATGTCCGTCCCTTCCTGCGACAGGCGGATTGTTTTATTTTCCCTTCTTTTTATCCCGAGGGCATTCCCCGGTGCCTCATGGAAGCCGCTTCGATGGAACTGCCCATCATCACGTCAACAAACAAAGGATGCAAAGAAGTAGTAGAAGACGGCGTGAACGGATTTTTATGTGCGCCCGACCCGGTGGCGCTGGCAGCAGCCATGGAACGCATGCTTCAATTGAGCCCGACGGAACGGCGCGAGATGGGTAAAAAGGGCAGGGAACTGGTTTCCCGCAAATTTGATATGCAGCAAATCCTTTCTGTTTACGATGAGGCGCTCAGCCATCTGCTGATGCCTTAGTGATCTGCTTTCACCACGACGAATTGCTCCGTTTTACTGCCGAACAATGTTCCCCGGCGCGGCAGGTCCGACCGCGAAGAATCATAAAAATAGACGATACAGTCGTAATGGTCTGAACCGGAGAACGGTTTATATCGCAGGCTGTTGGTATCATTTGTCGCCAGACGAATCTGTTTGCCTGCCTGTCTGTAATAATATTCAATGCCAGGATAGTAGTAAAAAAAAATTGAGCCGGCGCTGCTGTCGTAACAATTCGTGATTCCGGATTTCAAAAAGAGCGAACTTAATTCTTTTACATGCCGGTCCCTTGTTCTGCTCCATACAAATGAACCATGTGTTTCGCTGATGCGGACCGTGAAGAACAGAGAACAACCTGCTAATGCAATCGATCCTAAAGGCCCTGGCCGCTTAACAAAACGGTATACCAGCATGGATACCGTTAGCGGAATGGAAAGGCATATAAACGATACAGCCCGATCGGGAACCCAAAATCCCTGGGTAAGCAATTGAACCGGAGGAAGAGCCACCAGAAGCAAAGAGAGATAAACAGGCCCGGGAGGAAAGCGATGCAGGCCGCGTTTATTCACCAGGAGCAAAATGACGCAACCAATAGCCACGGCAATTAAACCATATTTAGAGCCGCTGACGAAATCAGCGCTCTGAAGGCACACGAGTGGGATCGTCAACCAGGATTCTGTTACGGTTAATGTTCTCGTCAGATTGTTTGTCAAAAACGAAATGCCCGAGCCCAACAAAACGGGCAGATAGCAAAGGGCGCCGCCTAAAATCAGGAGGACATTGGCGGCAATGAATTTTCCGGTTGACTTATTAACCTTCCTGAACTGAAAAAAGAATAGTACGAAGAGGCAGATACAGAAATAAATATGCGTGGGCATGGAATAGAGCCCGAGGACTTGTGCG
>DASZRP010000316.1:0-7636 GCA_035548895.1 Puia sp.
GAAATCTTCGGTCCGGATCGGGTAATGTTTGGAAGCGACTGGCCGGTTTGTTCCACGGCGGCGAACTTCGACCAGGTTTGCGAGATCGTTGAGCGGAATACCGAAGCGTTGAGCAAAAGCGAGCAGGCCAAACTCTGGGGCTTGAACTGCGTCTCGGCATACAGACTGTAAGCACTTTCGACTTATTCGGGAAACTTTAAAATAATTCCACGGGATTTATTTGCAGAAAGCTTTGTCAGGTCAGGCCTGAGTTGCCGATCAACAGAATTTTTTCCGGGATGGAAATGTTTTTTGGAAAGCACTCATGTCGGATGCTTTCTGGCTTGCTCCAGCAGAACTTTTTCACCAGTGACGCTAATTTTTTGCAGCCAGGATTTTTTTAAGCTCAGCTGTTCATCGACAATTCTTCATAATAGACTTCGATCGTTTCCATTAGGATCTCGGATTTTTCCGCATTCAGTTCGCTGAGCTTCCAGCTTTTGGGGAATATATTCCGGATGGTCCAGAACATCGCTACCTGTCCGGTTTCATCCAATAATTCGATTTTCGCTTCAGGGAGCGGATTGGCAGCGGTCTTTTTGAAGCCGGCAAAAAGCCAGCGGAGCAGGGCAGATTCTCCGTATTTTCTGGCGGCTCTTTTTAGTACGAGTACGGGATAAACGGTTTTATCATAGGATAGAACTGATTCGCTGTCCGGGCCGGGCGTCGGCCTGTCTGTATTGGCTTCCAGTCCGGCTATCGAGTTGAACAGGCTGTCCGGCAGCGGGTCATCGATCCCTTTAAACAGGATGCTGAAACGAAAGCCCGTGGGAGGATACATATCGCCGTCTTTATTATTTTCCTTCTGCTTCGACAATGGACAGCCCTTCATGCACCAATACCATGGTTTCTATCAATATTTCATTTGCGTCGGCCTTCAGCGAGCCGTATTCGATTTTGCGGGGCCATGCATTGGCGATCGCCCAGGTAATTATTGGTTTGTGCGTTTCATCCAGCAGTTTGATCGTTACATCGCGGCGGAATCGCTGGTTTTCTTCCTGGAAGGAAAAAGTCTTTTTCCACAGCTGATAGAATTCAAAATCTCCGAGAAATACACCTCTTTTTAATGTGATGTCGCTGTAGCGGGTCAACCCGGGTTGTTTTGTCTTATGGTATAATTTATTTGCTCCTTCCCGGTATTCGATTACTTCTGTTTCGAATTCGAGGCCGTCAATCTCGGTGAAGCCGATACGGGTTCCGCCCCAGTCGACCTCGAAATGAAACTTCGGCAATGGATAAGATTTAGTGGGATCATTTGCCATTTCAGTTCGTTTTCAGGTAAGTTACCTAAATTTTCAGTGCCGGTAATATCGCCCGCGCCTTCTCCGGCTACTAATAAACGGGAACCTGATATCCGTTTAATTTAAAATGCTTTATTTCTTTTCCGGCAATATGTTCCCCAAACCGGTATTTCCACTGAAAATGCGCTTTATCTCACCGATATAACCGGGATATAAGCGGTATCAGAGCGAGTTTTGACCCTTTCCATACTAAAATCCGGCGATCGGCGTTCCAAGGGAAAAACAGCAGCATGGCCATTAAACGGGACGATATAGCAATAACCGGAACCCAGGGAGGGCTAACCGCCTATATCTCAAAGGGAATCAATATATTCCGGAAGACTTCCTCCCTGACCGGCCGGCGGGTGAAAAAAGACCCGGCTTTTGCGGGTTTCCGGGAAAGCGGAAACCGGATGAAAGCAGCTTCTCCGATTGCTTCCTCGCTTTACGGACAGTTACCTGCAGAGAAAAAAGAATTCAGGCTCTACCGGCTGCTGACGGGCGAGGCGATTAAAATGATCAAAAACGGCATTGAAAAGGCGGTCATCCGGCAGACCCTGCACGACCGGTATATTGCACCGCTGCTTGAACCGGTGATCTCTTCCGAAGAAAGCTCAGATCGCAAGATCCGATTAGAGAAGTATGCTGCGAAAAATAAAATAAAAACCACTCTTACCACATCTGCTACGATGATCCAATTGCCTGAAGAAAGGATATCCACATCCAGGTCCGATCTGATTTACCTGGGCAGGGTAAAGGGCTGGTCCCGACTGAAAATCTGGCTGAGGCCAACGGGCTGAAGGCTGACGATGCAATCATAACATTAAATGTTGCATTTGCGTGGATGCTATATAGTTTATTCAGGGAAGGATCGGTTCTCCAGGGAAGGGAATCATAACCATTTCTTTGTTTGAACTTATGCAGGAAATATTATCGCAAAACCAATAGCTTGTGTAAATTTTCAGATAGCTTAAAAATAAATAGTCGATCATGAGAAAATTTATACGCGCAGGACTGCTAGGACTGTTGACCTTAATATATTCGCTTAATACTACTGCGCAGAAAAACGCTATCGGGCAAAAGCCTGCGACGGACTCCGTGGCTATCGCAACAGCCAAATGGGAGTTGATCAAAGTGTCCTCAGGGATAAAATTGAAACATTGCTCGTTTGACAGCACTTTGTTTAACTCCAATCAGAATATTAATATCGTTGAAGTGAAGCTGAATGGCAAAAATCATATCCACATAGGAGAAGAGCCGCAAAAATTGAAGGGTACCAGTGAATTCGCTTCGGAAGCTCATGCCATTGCGGCCATCAACGGAACTTTCTTCGATATGAAGCAGGGTGGTTCGGAGGACTATATACGATCGGATGGAAAAGTAATCAATCGCACGAGAGTTAAGGCTGGCGGGGTTCGGTCTTTTCATCAGCGGGCGGCTGTAGTCATAGATCATAATAAAGTAAGGATTATGCAATGGGACAGTACAGCGGATTGGGAAGACCACCTGGTTGGGGAAGACATAATGGTTTCCGGCCCTTTGCTGATCCATAATGGGCAAACGATTGCATGGGATACTGCCGGCGGATTTTTCCGGCGAAACCCGCGTTCAGTCCTGGCGATGCGGAAGAACAGGCTGTATCTTATTGCCGTGGATGGAAGGAACCCGAAGGCTGCCGGTATGAGTATAGCCGAACTGACGCAATTCCTGAAATGGATGAAATTTTCGGAAGCGATCAACCTCGACGGGGGCGGGTCAACAACCTTGTGGGTTAAGAATTATCCTTACGGCGGGGTTGTCAATCATCCTTCCGATAACCGGAAATGGGTTCATACAGATAGCTATAAGGCGGGTATGGATCTCGATAATCTTCCTGCTGATACCCAGACATGGGATCACGCCGGAGAGCGACCGGTCGCGAATGCGATCCTGATCACGCGGGGACATTAAGAAAAAGAGACAAAAGGTCGAAAAACCAATTTGCCTCTTGAGGTGGACCACAGTATTGTATTTCGGAAACGGGATTAAGCTTAGATTGGCAATACTAAAAGGCAGTTAGGAGCTCTTTTATGTTTCCATTATATAAAATACCGTATCTATAAAAAATAAAATACCCTGTCTCGATATTACATTCTCATCGTGCATATCCTCTAACACCAATTCGAATTCCCGATTGTAATAATCTTGCCGCTTGGTATTCTCAAAGCCGTTAAAAGAGAGGAAGGCTTTAATGTCTTCCAATTTTGCCTGTTCGCCTTCGATAAATGACTGGCTCAATACTGCAGCCAGTTTGCCGTCACTTTCTGAAAAGCCAAGTAATGAATAGTTAGTGTTGGGGAAAAGGATATTATGAAGAATTAGACTATTAAAATATTCTGTCCAGGTAGCATAATATACCGCATCGTTAACTTTGATGGCGTTGAGCTTATTGGCAGCCAGATATATTTTTGCTTCCCCTCCTCTGGTAAGGTATTCGCTTCCCTGAGGCAAAGAACTTAACCACAAACCAGTATTTTTCGCGTAATTCTTTAAAAATTCGGTCTGCTTTTCTTTGATAAGGGAGCGACCTTCGAATTCTCTTTTAGCAGTCGAATTTGCTCCAAAGCTCTGGATAAGGATATTTCTGATCGCTGTGCAATGATCCGCTGTCCCCTGGAGGCAAGTTCCTCGAACGATATCTTGAAGTTTTGTGCGGATTTCATCGGAAAGCATTTATACAAAAATAACAAATTGGTTTAAAATCAAAAAGCCGCTGATTGTCAGCGGCTTAATAATCTGTGGAGGTGAGGAGATTCGAACTCCTGTCCAAACATATTCTTCAAAAGCCTTCTACATGCTTATTTGCGAATTGGTTTTCGTGAAGCCGCCGGAACGCAACGAACCAACGATTTCCTTAGCTGGATGGTCTTAGGCAATGGTCACAGCCTTCCATTGCAGCATCCTGTGTTTGTTTTGAGTCGGCGGCGGGAACTGGTAACAGAACAACCTATCCGGCGGCCCGAATGACTACTTAATCACTGATTAGGCAGCCATGGCATACTGAGTATTGCCATTTGATGTTTGAATATTCAGATTTACGTGCTAATTATCCAACGCACGACATGCTTATGCTTTCAAAGAGCTACGCTGTCAAAACCAGGCACCCCCGATAATTGAACCTGCAAATTTAATGATTTTTTTGCGGTTTTGGAGAGGGCTGGCCAATCCCGGAAAGAGAGGAGCAACCGGATGCGTTTGCTTTTGCCGGCGACATTTATATGACTTATACTCAGTACTTTTATTTCAGAATTTCGTTACATGAAGAGTATCCCCACTTCAAGGCGGTCCTTCCTCAAGAATACCGCCGGCGCCCTGGCCACGTTTACCATTGTTCCCCGGCATGTGCTTGGCCGCGGATTCATTGCTCCAAGCGATCAGCTGAGCAAAGGAATCGTCGGCGTCGGCGGCATGGGACAATCCCATATTAAATACGGAGGCACCCGCGTAGCGGCCATCTGCGATGTCGATAGCAATCATCTCGCCACCACGTTAGCCAAGCTGGATAAAGGAACAAAGACCTTCGCCGATTACCGGGAACTGATCCAGCTTCCCGAAGTGGATATCGTTCACATCGCCACGCCCCCCCACTGGCATGGCATCATTGCCGCGGATGCAATCAGGGCAGGCAAGGACGTATGGTGCGAAAAGCCGATGACAGCCACTATCGGGGAAGGAAAGCGGCTGGTGGAAGCAGTACAGCAGCATGGACGCATTTTCCGGCTGAATACCTGGTTTCGCTTCGAGAGCATTTTTTACGGCATGAACACGACGGTTCAACCGATCAAAAAGCTGGTGGAAAGCGGCATGCTGGGCTGGCCCCTGAAAGTGACGATTAGCAAGCATACCGGGTTTGACTGGAAGTTCTATTGGGTTGGTAAAACCAATCTCGAAGAAATGCCGGTGCCTCCTGAACTGGATTATAATTTCTGGCTGGGCCCCGCCCCCTATAAGCCCTATAATCCGCACCGCGTTCATCAGACCTTCCGGGGCTATTGGGACTACGACGGCGGCGGCCTCGGCGATATGGGTCAGCATTATCTCGACCCGGTTCAATATTTCCTAGGCAAGGACGATACGAGCCCCGTGCTCGTCGAAGTGGACGCGCCACAGCAGCATCCCGATGCCGTGGGAACCTGGCGGAAGATTGTCTATACCTACGCAGACGGATGCAAGATCCTGCTCGACGGCGAAGGCAGCGAGACCGGCGCGGCCTATATCGAAGGGCCGGATGGCAAGCTCTATCCCGGTTTCCGGTCGGACATCCCGGATCTTCAAAAGAAATTAGACGCTTTTCCCGATCCTGAGCCCCAGGTCACCGATTTTATCGACGCCGTGAGGAACAGGAAGAAATTTGCGCTGAATGAAGCGAACGGATACCGGTCATGCACACTCGTAAATCTGGGAAAGATTGCCCTGCAGCTGGGACGTTCCCTGCATTTCGACCCGGCGGCCCAGGTATTCGTGAACGATGAAGAGGCCAACGCCATGCTGGAAAAGCCCATGCGCGAGCCCTGGATCATTTAGAGAATCCCTAAATCTGACATACATAGTTACATGAGGAAATTCTTCACATTGTTTTTTTTGATTACCGGCCTGAGCGGTACCCGGATTTTTGCCCAGACCGATTCTTCGACCCTGCCGGGACAGATCACCGACCTGCTTTCGCGCATGCCTGCTCCTAACCAGCAGCAGTCAGATGGAAATATGCAAATCATGGCTTCGCTGGGTGAACCGGGGCTGCAACAGATGATCTCTATGCTGAGCCCCGCTGGCACGGGCGACAACACCAAACTGCAATATGCTTTGTCGGCCTATGCTTACTATGCGAGCCGGCCTGGCAACGATTCCCTGAAATCCCCTTGCGCGGAGGCTTATGGAGCTGGGTTGGACAAAACGATCGACAAAGAGAATAAGGCATTTATTATCCGGCAGCTTCAGGTAGTAGGCGGAGACCAAACGGTGAACCGGCTAAAGCCCTATCTAACCGATGAACGGCTTTGCGATCCCGCGGCACGCGCCCTGGTCAAAATAAATACAAACGAGGCTAAGCAGGCCTTGCTGGAATCCGTATCTAAAGTCCTCGGCGAAAGACAGCTCACCCTTGTGGAGGCGCTGGGGGATAGCCGTTATGAGCCTGCAGTGGCCAGTCTCACGCCGATGGCTTCATCAGAAAATAAATTGCTTCGCAAGCTCGCGCTGTATGCCCTGGCGCGGATCGGCGACCCGGCTTCGGAGACTGTGCTGTCAACCGCCGCCGCTCAGGCCGGTTATCGCTACGATGAGACCGGCGCAACGCAGGCCTACCTGGATTATGCCGCCCGCCTACGCTATAAAGGCAATACGGCAGAAGCCGTGAAAATAGCCGACACCCTGTTGCAAAATGCCAAACAGGACGATCAGGTCGCGGTGAGAACCGCAGCATTGAAGCTGCTCACCGAAGCGGAAGGCCCCGGATCGGTTCCGTTGCTGATTGAAGCAGGCAGAGATCCTAACGCGCAATACCGGGCGGCCGCATTTCAGCTTGCGCGGCAATTTCGGGATGACAAATCGACCGGACTTTGGGTAGACCAGTTAACGAAGACCCTGGATACTTCAAAAGCGCCTGTGCTCGATTTGTTGGGTACCCTCGGTAACAAGAGTGCTTTGCCTGCGTTGTTGAATGAGCTGAAAAGCAAGGATGAATCCGTCAGACTGGCGGCTATCCGGGCGAGCGCCCGGGTGGGGGGACAGGATGCCCTGCCCACCCTGCTCGACGTAATGAAAAAAGGCGGTTCACCCGAAATAGCAGAAGTTTCTTCGGCCCTCGCCACCATGAAGGGATCAGACCTGACCCGCACGGTCGCCAATAGTCTCTCCGATATACCGCCTGCCGCCCAGGTCGCGCTGCTGAACCTGTTGGCTGCGCGCTCGGCCGACAGCCGGCTTTACGATGTCATGCCGTTACTGAAGAGCCCGGATTCCGCGGTGAGCCAGGCGGCTTTTGCGTCGTTAAAGAAACTGGTGCATGCCGAAAATCTGCCGCTGCTGGTGAATATGCTTGTAAATTCGACTGACAGCACGCAGATCAAATCGCTGCAGGAAGCTATTGTAGCCGCTTCGTCGGGTATTCAAAATAAGAATCGCCAGGTGTCCATCATCATAGCAGAGATGAACAAAAACCCGGCGCGCGAATCACTGTTTTATCCGGTGCTTGCCGGCATGTGCAGCACCCGGTCGCTCGCTTTGCTGATGGGCCGGTACGATAACGGGGATGAATCAGCGAAGCGACTGATTGCCGG
>DASZRP010000317.1:0-7086 GCA_035548895.1 Puia sp.
CATTTATCTTGGGGAATACAATCCCAAGGGATGGCTGTCGAATTTCCTGAAGAACACGGTGGAGCTGATCGCGGCCGTGCCCTCGGTGATCTACGGTTTCTGGGGCCTGATCGTGCTGGTCCCCATGGTGCGGACGCTGGAAATAAAGCTGGGCGTGCTGCCTTATGGCATTGGCATATTCACCGCTTCCCTGGTGCTGGCGATCATGGTCATTCCTTACGCTGCGTCCCTTGGGCGGGAAATGATCCGGCTCGTGCCTTCTCCCCTGAAAGAAGCCGCGTATTCGCTGGGGGCTACCCGTTATGAAGTGATCAGAAGCGTGATATTGCCTTATACAAAATCCGGATTATTTGCAGGCATCCTGCTGTCGCTCGGACGCGCCCTGGGCGAAACGATGGCGGTGACGATGGTGATCGGGAATACCAGCCTGATACCGACCAGCATATTTTCGCCCGGCAATACCATGGCCAGCGTCATTGCCAATGAATTTACCGAGGCCGACCATACCGTTTACCTGTCGGCGCTGATCGAGCTGGGCCTGGTCCTGTTCCTGGTCACCGTGGTGATCAATATGATCGGCAAACGGATTATTAAACGATTTACCAACGAATGAAGACGAACGCGCACGTAAAATACCGGGTGGGCAAGAGCAGGGCGGCACAGGCTGTGATCATAGGCTTAGCCTTTGTTATCACCCTGCCGCTGATGGCCATCATCATCTATATTTTTCGCGAGGGGATCACGAAAATTAACTGGACTTTCCTGACCCATCTCCCCAAGCCGGTGGGAGAAACCGGGGGCGGTATTGCCAATGCATTGATAGGCAGCATTCTCATTGTACTGGCTGCTTCGGTCATCGCCGTACCGCTGGGCATACTCTGCGGCATTTACCTCAGTGAAAATAAAACGAGCCGGCTTTCCTACTGGAGCAGACTTTGCGTGGACGTATTGCAGGGCGTGCCTTCTATTGTGATTGGCATTGTGATCTATTTCTGGGTGGTAAAGCCGGTCGGCAGTTTCTCGGCCATTTCGGGAAGTATCGCCCTGGCCATCATGATGCTGCCCATTCTGATCCGCTCTACCGAAGAGACCCTCAAGCTGATCCCCGATACGCTGAAAGAGGCCGGCCTTGCGCTTGGCCTGCCCTACCATAAAGTAATCCTCCGGGTCATCGTTCCCTGCGGGATGAGCGGGATCATTTCAGGCGTCATGTTAGCCGTTGCCCGTATTGCCGGCGAAACCGCGCCTTTGCTGTTCACCGCTTTCGGGAACCCTTATTTAACGACCAACCTGGCCAAGCCGATGCAAAGTTTACCCTTACTGATCTTTAACTACGCGACCAGTCCTTACGATGAATGGCACGACCTGGCCTGGGGCGCTGCACTGATCTTGTTGTTTACGGTATTGTTTTTAAATATTATCACTAAGCTGACCACCAGAAGATGGAACGTACAATTATAAAAAGCAGGAATTTTAACGCGTATTTTGGCAACAATCATGTCGTCAAGCACGTGGATATGGATATTCCGAAAGGACATGTCATTGCCGTCATGGGCCCTTCAGGCTGCGGGAAAACGACTTTTCTTCGTTGCATCAACCGGATGCACGAGCTTACTCCCGGGGCGCACAGCGATGGCGAAATGCTGCTGAACACGGAGAATGTCTACCAGATGCATCCCATCTTTGTCCGCCTTCGCATAGGGATGGTCTTCCAGCGTCCCAATCCTTTTCCAAACCTAAGCATCTACGATAATGTGATTGCCGGGTATAAGCTGAATGGCATGAAGCTGCCGAAGGCCGAACGGGACCTGAAAGTGGAGCAGTCGCTGACCAGGGCGGCTTTATGGAAGGAGGTAAAGGATTCATTACATAAAAAAGGAACTTTTTTATCCGGAGGCCAGCAACAGCGTTTGTGCATTGCGAGGGCCATTGCGATGGAACCGGAAGTGCTGCTGCTGGATGAACCGACTTCGGCGCTGGACCCCATTTCCACAGCGAGCATTGAAGAGCTGCTGCATGAACTGAAGAAGAACTACACGCTTGTGATCGTCACCCACAATATGCAGCAGGCGGCCCGTGTGAGCGACAAAACGGCCTTCTTCTATTTAGGAGAGCTGGTGGAATACGACGAAACAAAAAGCATGTTCACGGCCCCGAAAGACAAACGCACGCAGAATTATATCACCGGCCGGTTCAGTTAACCAACCGAAATACACTTCTTAAAATTCATTTATGTCACAGCTGGAAATAGAACTGAAACAGTTAAAGTCCGAAGTCATCAACATGTGGAACCTTGTCCATTCCCAGTTGGTCAAATCAAATGTGGCCCTGGTGAACTTCGATAAGAATCTTGCCCGGGAAGTCGTGACCCGCGAAAAAAGAGTGAACGGGTTTGAATTGAAGATCGACCGAGACTGTGAAAATATATTTGCCCTACTCACTCCCGTGGCCATCGACCTGCGCTTCGTGCTGGCCGTGCTCAAGATCAATTCCAACCTCGAACGTATCGGTGATATTGCCGAGGGAGTTGCCAAATATATCATCAGCGCAGACCGGCCCTTCAACCCCGACCTGATCAGAAATACCGGCACCGTCAGTATGTACGATGAGGCGATCAATATCCTGGAAGATACGCTGTCGGCTTTCGAAAATGAAGATACCACGCTTGCGAGAAGCGTGTTCCAGAAAGATGAATTCCTGGACAAGATCAATAAAAGCGCAATTGAATCGACCATCAGTTATCTCAGCACTCATGCGGACGACGTCAATGCCGCGCTGTACAATTTATCGATCATCCGCAAGCTGGAAAGGATCGGCGATCAGTCGAAAAATATCGCAGAAGAAACCATTTTTTATGTAGAAGCAAAAGTGCTTAAGCATAACCAGAAGATCTGAAACGCAGCGCGTCAGATTGCCGGGGTCCCGGAGGAGAAAATCCTCCGGGACTTTTTCGTTTGGAAATAACCGTTTGTTAACAGCGGCCGAACCTCGTAATTTTATCCCGCAAACGGATAAATTAGCAAAGCTTTTACTAAACTACTGACGATGAAAAACAAACTGACCGGAACGACCCTTGTCTTATTTTTTGCCCTGATCTCATTAGGCGCCCGGGCGCAGTTCGAGATCGGCGCTGCCGGAGGGATCAGCGTTCCCAACCTGACCAGCTCCGGGAAAGAAAGCACTCCTCTGAATACCGGGTATAAATCCCGTTTAGGCCCAGAGTTCGGCCTGGTGGGAGAATATCATTTTTCCACCCTTTTTTCAATAGAAGGTAAAATCCTGTATTCCGCTCAGGGCGGTAAAAAAGATGGTCTTCAGGCTTTCACCACGCCGCCGGAAGCAGCAGCTTATTTCGAATCACAGGGCATGCAGGCGCCTCCCTACCTGTATGCAAACTACAATAGCGAAGCGAAGATCAATTATCTGCGCATTCCGATACAGGCCAAGGTGGGTTGGGACTTCAGCGATACCAAAGCGCCCCATTTCCGGCTTTCTGTTGCCGCGGGACCTTTTGTCGGATTTCTGCTGTCGGCCAAGCAGGTCACGAGCGGAAACAGCCCGATCTATCTCGATGAAGGAGGCACCCAGCAATTTCCCGGCGGATCGCAACCATTTAACCAGACAACCGATATAAAGAGTGATCTGCACAGCACCAACTTCGGAGTTGACGGGAATCTGGGCTTGGCCTATGTGTTCAACGTAAATAAAATATTCTTAGAATTGGGCGGAAACTATGGATTTCTGAACATTCAGAAGGGATCGGAAAACGGAAAGAACAATTCCGGGGCCGCCACAGTCCTGTTGGGATATACCTACCGCTTAGGACGATAAGCCGCTCTGATACCGTTCTGAATACGCTTATATAAGGCTTAGACAATACAGATAAAGCGCATTTTGCCTAATAAACCAACCGGAGGCCTTTTCTTAAGCCTGATAACGGGCGAACTGGAGGCCCGACAAAGGACAAAGGCCCAGCCCCTTTTGCTGGACAAACACTTTTATCCTGGCGCTTAAATCCATCAGGAAGGCTGCGGCCGCATGCTTCTGTCGGTCGACGGCCAGCTCCCGCAGCCGCGCGGCCAGTCCAAGCCCCTGCAGGAACCTGAACTGGCTGGTAAGGCCCAGGGAAGACAGGCCGAAGCGCTCACCCCAACGGTTAAGCGCAGAGAAATTGACATGAGCGGTGATGTCCTGCTCACCTGGCCTGGCATAAGGATTATCGTTTATAGTATGCCGGTGGTAACAGAGTAAAGTGCCCTGTCGTCTTTTTTCATCGTACAGCGCAGAGGAATAAGAACCGTAATCAATCGTGATCAGAAAGCCCCTTTGCAGCGCCCTGGCGATGTCCCGTATCCAGGGGATCATTTGCAAATTCACTTCGGTGCGGAAGCCGAGGGGCAGCGATACTTCAAGGCCGCGGAAATATTCTTTCAGTTGGGGAGAAGCCGGCCTCAATAGTTCAGCAAACTCTTCGGGTTCCCGGTAGTCGACAAACACTTCCATAAGCTCCTGTTGCATTACCACCTGGTGAACCGGAAAATTGTCGAGCAACTCGTTTGACAAAACGCAGCCTTGCAGGTCCGGAATATCGAGAATACCGGAATGCCAGCTCACTTTTTCGGGCAGCAGCTCCTTTTCTGCCTTTTGCATCCCTGCACTTTGCTCTATGATACAGTAACGGAGACCGGAATACAAGGCGTCGTTGGGCTTAAGGGCGATGAGTATATCGCGGCAGAGATGGCCGGGCCCCGCGCCGTACTCTACAATGGTGAACGGCGGTTTTCCCATGAGGGCCCAGCATTCTTCGATTTGCCGGGCAACCATTTCCCCGAACAGGGGCGAGATGCAGGGGCTGGTATAAAAATCGCCCTGCTTCCCGATACGCTCCTGACGGGCATTATAATATCCCCATTCGGGATCGTACAGGCAGGTGTCCATAAAGCTGCGGAAGGACATCGGTCCTTCCTTCCTGATCCTGTCGATAATGTTTTCTTTCAGGGTGCGCATGGCATTCAGGCTCCGACCGGTTCAACCATCGCCTGCCGGAGGTCTGAAAGCCGTTGCAATCCAATATTGTGCCTGCTCCTTCCGGCAGCGGCGCAGAGCCGGTTTGCAGGCGCTCCGGATCGCTTAGGGGAATTGGATTAATTTATATCTTCGGGCTGCTTATTCTTCGCTTAAGTGCTTTTTAATTCCCGCCAGGGGGAATAGTGGCTGTAAAGCGGAACGCCCTTACGGTCAATGGCCTGTTTGCCGTTTTTTCGCAAAAACTTTAGACCAAACCAGAAAAATGAAGCACCTGTTTTTTTTCCTTAGCCTCGCTGCCGGCTTATCTGCCTGTAACTCCAAAAGCGACTACGAGAAGGTTTTCAATAATCCCAATCTGTACTGCGATGCCGTTCATAATCTGAATACGGTGGTGATGGGGAATAATTTCGGGCCCATCGTGGCTTCCCGCAATTACCTGTATGCCGCGGTAGCGGGTTATGAAGTGATCGCCGGGGGATACCCGAACCGATTCCAGTCGCTGGGTGATCAGCTGCATGGATTGGGTACTTTGCCTCGTCCGGAGGCTGGCAAAAAGATCAACTTTGAACTGGCTGCCCTGCTGGCTTTTTGCAGGCTCGGAGAATCGGTCACTTTCCCTGAAGGGAGCATGCAATATTATGTTGACAGTCTGAAAAATCTCGCCCGGGAGCACGGCATGCCGGGTGAAGTGATGAATAATTCCATCGCTTATGCCGACACGATCTCATCGGTAATACTCGACTGGAGCAAGCATGATAATTACGCAAAAACACGGGGCGCGCCGGAATACACGGTCAATGATTCACCGGGCCGCTGGGTCCCTACTCCGCCGGCTTACGCTCCGGCGATGGAACCGCACTGGAGCTCGATCCGCACCCTGGTGATCGACAGTCCTTCGGAATTCATGCCGCCCCCGCCCTACAAGTTCGACATGACGAACAAACAAAGCCCATATTATCTGGAAGTGAAGAAGATCCAAAACAAAGCAGACAGCCTGACGCCCGAGGAAACGCATATTGCCGATTTCTGGGACGACAATCCCTTCAAATTAAATGTATCCGGCCATCTGATGTTCGGCACCAAGAAATTTTCTCCCGGCGGTCACTGGATGGGCATTGCGGGCATCGCGGCGATGAAATCCGGCGCCGATTTCCAGACGGCGGTTTGCGGTTTTGCGAAGACCGCCATTGCGCTGTTCGACGGATTTATCCAGTGCTGGAACTTTAAATATGTATATAATACGCTCCGGCCGGAAACGGCGATCAATACCTATATCGATCGGGACTGGAGGCCCCATTTGCAAACCCCGCCGTTCCCCGAGTATACCTGCGGGCATTGCACCATTTCAGCCTCGGCTGCTGAAGCGCTCACGAGCGTGTATGGCGATTCTTTTGCCTACACCGATACCACCGAACTGGAGTTCGGCATTGCCAGCCGGTCGTTCAAATCCTTTCGCCTGGCAGCCGACGAGACGCGGCATTCGCGTTTTTATGGCGGTATTCATTATGACTATTGTACCGTGCTCAGTCAGAAAATGGGAGCGGAAATAGGCAACCTGATCGTTGAGCGGTTAAAAATGAAGAAGGAATAAGCAGGCGGTACAGTAAGGGTAAAGGCAGCCGGCTTCAGGAAGGCCGGCCGCCCGGAAACTCATTGTTTATACTAACAGTAACGTACAGGCGATATTCCGGCGCCAGCGCGGAAAAAGAATCCCGTTGGCGCGAAGGTGATGCAAATGCTCCGGTTGACTGTTTCGGAATGAAACAGGCCGGTATTAATGGGTTGCTTCCGTTTTCTTTTCTTCCAGAAATCCATTGGCCTTGATCCACACGGTGAGCGAGATGATCCAGGTAACGGTCAGCAAAGCAGAAATATTATATTCCTGTTTCAGGTAAAGCACGGCACTGGCAGCGCAAACAGCAATGATGACGAGCAGGTAAACGAGGGTAGAAATCGCTTTCATTTTGTACGGTTTAGATATGTAGGTAAATAGGTTACAGCTGATCGGGGTTGATCAGGAATTGGGCGTGAAATTCAGCGGGATAATGGCGTGTCGTT
>DASZRP010000318.1:0-2921 GCA_035548895.1 Puia sp.
CTTATCGCTGCACCAGTAGTCCAGGTTGGTCTCATTCAGCGGATAGTCTCTTTTGAGCACCGGGTAGTCTTTGATCATCTGCTGGGTGCGCGTTCCGCGGTGAGGATAGTCCCAGGCTTCCTTATTGGCGTTTACATAATCCTTTACGTGCTCAATATTTCTTCCTCTTTCCAGCATGATCGTCTTGAGCCCCTTTTCACAGAGTTCTTTTGCGGCCCATCCGCCACTGATCCCGGACCCGATTACAATTGCATCATAAACATTGTCTGCCATAAAATAAGTACGGTTTATATTGTTTTATATATCACAAATCTGAATTGCCTTCGAGAGCGACGCGATCTTATCGGGCGCCGCCGGAATGAATTCCTGGGCGACATAACCCTGGAAGCCGGTATCGTGTATGGCCCGCATGATGGCGGGATAGAAGAGCTCCTGGGTGTCGTCGATTTCATTTCTGCCCGGTACGCCGCCGGTATGATAATGTCCGAAGTACTGATGGTTGTCGCGGATCGTGCGGATCACATCGCCTTCGTCGATCTGCATGTGATAGATATCGTACAGCAATTTAAAATTGGGGCTGTTCAACCGCTTGCAGAGCTCTACTCCCCAGGGAGTTCGGTCGCACATATAGTCCTTGTGATTCACTTTGCTGTTGAGCAGTTCCATGTGCACGGTGAGGCCCTGCTTTTCTGCCGCAGGCATAATTTCTTTCAACCCTTTCACGCAGTTGCTCCAGCCCGTTTCATCGTTCATGCCGGCGCGGCTGCCGCTGAAGCAGATCACATCCTTATAGCCGGCTTTCACCATCAGCGGGAAAACGCTTAGGTATTGGGCGATCAGTTTTTCGTGATTGGCCGTATCGGCAAAGCCCTTTGTGAGGCTCACTTCGCCGTCCACATAACACATTGAACTGTATAATCCGTATTTCTGCAGCAGGGGCCAGTCTTTCGGCGCCACCAGGTCGACAGCTGTCAGGCCGATGGGCTTAATTTGTTTGCAGAAATCTTCGAACGGAATGCTTTCATAGCACCACCGGCAGACCGAATGGTGAATATTTCCTTTGAGCTTCACGGTATTGACCAATTCGGGATGATGGGAATAGGCCGGCAGGACCTGACCTGCAGCGACCAGTGCGCCGGAACCGGCGATGATATGTTTAATGGCTTTTCTTCTCGAGGAGGGTTGACTCATGGCAAACTCACGATTGTAATTTACAAAATCTGAAAAACAACACCGGGCATTTAATGACCAGCGGTTGCCGGGGTTAACAGTTGGGGCTTTTTTCTGCCACGCATGTAAATGTTCAGGCCGGCGAAGGCAACGATGAGTATGATGGGGATCATCATGGTGAAATTGATGATTTCCGGTCCGGCCGCTTTTTTCGCTTCATCAAGTGCTTTTGCCAGATCCGATCCGGCCGGCGCCTGGTTATATAACTTAAAGTCGGCGCCTGCGGGCAATTTGCCGGCCACCAGTTCGTCGTAGTGCTTTCCCATGAAGATCATATAGACGGATACGGCAAACATACCGGCTCCGCCCATGAGGTTGAGCCCGACCGCGCCTGTCTTCGGCAGATTTTCCGAAACGAACCCGATCATTGTGGGCCAGAAATAACAAACCCCCATGCCGAAGACGAGCGCTCCGACAAAAATGGTACTGCCCGTTGTATGCCCAAGCATATACAGGCCGATAAAAGCGAGGACCGCAGAGATCAGCAGCACCCCCTGGGGAGAAAGCCGGTGAACCACGGGGCCGGCGAAGGCGCGACCCACCACCATGACTCCGGTCTCAAGTGTCAGGATCAGCAGGGCGTTATCGGTAACATTTTTCAGCAGCACATCGATCCATTGGCCCGTGAACAGTTCAGTGATGGCCGTTCCAAACATGCAGAGGATCATGAAAAGAAAAAGACCGGTAAAAAGCGAACGATACATTTCGCTGGTAGAAACACCGGCCGCCACGCGTTCCGTGACCGGAAATTTCAGCCTGGAAAAAAGATATCCGTAGATCAGGGTCGGGATCAGCATGGTAGCCACTTCCACCTGCCAGCCCACGCCGATTTTGTTAAGCGCAACCACCAGCAAAGTGCCGATCACAATACCGCCGGGGAACCAAAGATGAAAATGATTTAACTTGGTCGTCTTATTCTCGGGAAAAAGCGAAGCCACCAGGGGATTGCAGGCCGCTTCCACCGTTCCATTGGCAATACCGATCAGCAGGGTTGACAGGAACAGGGTCCAGTAGCCGGAAGCAAAAATAGTGAGCAGAATGCCGACCAGATGAAAAATAAAAGCCAGCACCAGCAACCGCTTCATACCTATGATATCCACGATAAACCCACCGACTACAATAGCCAGCGGAAATCCCCAGAATGCAGTAGCCGTTATGGTTCCGAGCTCGGAGGCGTTCAGTTGAAAACGAACACCCAGATCATTGAGGATACCGGCACGAATACCGAAAGAAAGTGAAGTAACCAGCAGCGCAAGACAGCTGGCGGTGAAAAGCTGATTACGGTGAAGGGTTGCGTTGGACATTAGCAATCGTTTTTATTTGAATTGTCGTTAGTACAGTTCTTCAGGTGGTAAATGTAATTTTTTATTTCTTAAAATAAAAAAACTAAAGAATTATCAGTTCTGCCTTTATTTGTTCTGATTATTCTAAACTTGCATCGAATTTGATTTAAAAAAACAGGCTATGAATAGAAAATTACGAATGGGCATGGTCGGCGGCGGTAAGGATGCGTTCATTGGGGCCATTCATCGCATTGCCGCTCACATGGACGGGCTGATCGAGCTCTCGGCCGGCGCGCTCAGCATTCATCCCGACATAGCGAAGCTGTCCGGCGAAATGCTGTTCCTGCCGCCGGACCGCACCTACCTGAATTTCGAAGACATGATGGAAAAAGAAAGCCGGCAGCCGGC
>DASZRP010000319.1:0-4408 GCA_035548895.1 Puia sp.
ATGGAAGATTACAACAACAATCACCCACATGATAGCCTCGATGATCAAACACCTGCCGAATGTGCTTGACAAGCGTTTTTAGTAATTCTAGGGAAACGGATTTGTCGCCCTTCGGGCTGTGGGAAAAAGGGGGGACTTACAGTGCTGATTTCAAAACAGTGTTGGCAAAACAAATTTATCGCATAACTGGGGACTATGGTCAATAATTTTCTCAAAACAACATTCCGTACTCTCTGGAGAAACAAAGGGTACAGTTTCCTCAATATTTTGGGTTTGGCCGTTGGTATTGCCTGTGCCGGTTTAATTTTTTTGTGGGTGGACGATGAACTAAACTGGGATAACAATAATCTAAAGAAAGATCAATTATACCAACTGGAAGTAAACACGACTTCCGGCGGGAACAATTTTACGATGGCTTCAACGCCCCGGCCAATGGGTAAAGCCATGTTGGCCGAGGTTCCCGGTATCGCAAATACAACAAGGGTTTCAGACGAGGGGCAGCGACTGCTTTTTAGTGCCCGGAATAAGTCTTTATATTCAACAGGGCTTTTTGCCGACCCTTCTTTATTCAGCATGTTCTCATTTGATTTTATCCAGGGCAATGCAAAGAATCCGCTTCCGCAATTATATTCACTGGTGCTTACACAAAGCACCGCAAACAAATTTTTCGGTAATGAAAAAAATGTTATCGGCAAAACAATACGTGTAGATAACAAACATGATTATGTGGTTAGCGGCGTTATAAAAAATATACCGGGTAATTCAACATTGCAGTTTGAATGGATTGCACCTTATGAAATTACTATAGCTGAATTAAAAGAACTTGCAGTAAAATATGGAATAAAATATACTGATGATGTAGCCTGGAGCAGCTATGGACCGTTAACTTTTGTTGAATTGGATAAGCATACAAACCGTTCAGCTGTTAATGCACAACTAAAAGACTTTATTCATCGCAAAGTTTCAGACCAAACAAGCAAAACCTTTTTATATCCCATGCCTCAATGGCATTTGTACAACGAGTTTGCAAATGGGAAGCCAACAGGCGGCGGCGCTATCACACAGGTTCGTTTACTGTCGGTAATTGCATGGATTATTCTTTTAATTGCCTGCATCAATTTTATGAACCTTGTTACTGCCAATAGCCAAAAGCGTGCAAAGGAAATCGGTGTACGAAAGGTGTTGGGCTCAGGAAAACTAAAACTTGGTTTTCGATTTATCGGTGAAGCGTTGTTCATGTCTGCTATTGCAACGACGCTTGCGGTGGTCATTATTGCATTATCACTGCCTGCATTCAATAGCCTGATGCAGAGGCAGCTTTCATTGCATTTGGGGAATCCCGTCCATGTTATTGGATTGCTAATTATTACTATTATTTGCGGATTAATTGCAGGAAGTTATCCGGCTGTTTACTTGTCATCATTCAATCCTGTTTTTGTTTTGAAAGGAGTAAAAATGAAAACCGGCAGGGCTGTTTTGATACGGAAAGGATTGGTTGTATTTCAGTTTGCCATTTCAGTGGTGTTTATCATCAGCACCATCATTGTTTACCTGCAAATACAGCATGTTAAAAACAGAGACCTCGGTTTCAACAAAAACGACTTAATTGAAATAAATCCTGAAAATAATGTTTCAAAAATATTTCCATTAATAAAGAATGATTTGCTGGGCACAGGCTTAATTCAAAACGTTGCATTGACTGACCATTCAACCTTGTATGATGGCGATACAGATGACAGGTTTAAGTGGCAGGGAAAATCCGATGGGAATAAGGTATCCATTGCATACCGGAATGTAAGCACTGAATTTATTGCTGTTTCAGGCATGAAAATTATTGACGGAAGAGATTTTGGCAACGTTGCTTCATCAGAAAATTCAAGTATTATCATCAATGAAGCAATGGCAAAACTGATGGGGAAACAAAGCGTTGTCGGGAAAATCATTCAATCGCAACGAGGCAATACCGACGGTGTTTTTACAAACATGACAGTGATTGGGGTAGTGAAAGATTATGTGTATGGAAATATGTATGACAACCATGTTGGTCCGTTAATTCTTTTTTGCAGGCCGCCGGAAAACGCCGATCTCCTGTATGTTAAAATAAAAGAACAAAGCAATGCTGAAAACGCATTGGCGAAAATTGAACAAGTCTTAAAAAAAGATAACCCTGCTTACCCGCTGGAATACAAATTTGTGGATGAGCAGTTTAGCCAGCTGTTTTTAAATGAAGCGCAGATAAGTAAGGTATCGGGCATATTTGCGGCATTGACGATAATAATTTCCTGTTTGGGTTTATTTGGCCTGGCAACGTATACTGCCGAAAGCCGGATAAAAGAAATAGGCATTCGCAAAGTATTAGGTGCAAGCGTCAGCGGCATTACAACAATGTTGTCAAAGGATTTTATTCAACTGGTTGTCATTGCCTGTGTTATTGCTTTTCCCGTTGCCTGGAGTATAACGCACAACTGGTTGCAGCATTATGAATACAGGATTGAAATAAGCTGGTGGATTTTTTTAGCAGCAGGTATATCAGCCATACTGATTGCTCTGATCACCATCAGCTTTCAATCTATTAAAGCAGCAATAACAAACCCGGTAAATAGCCTTCGATCGGAATAAGCTTACGCCTGCGCCGAAGCTTCAGCGTAGGCGCATGGCTGCCAGGGAACGAAATAACTCAACATGTCAGGTGAATGATGAGTACTTGCCTGATCGGGTAGTGGCTATTGCAATTTATTAACTATCCGTGCCGTCGGCCTGGAAGTCCTCCAGGTCGCGGCGTTGTTTTTTGGTGGGCCGGCCCACTTTGCTCAGGCGCTTGCCGGTATGGAAGCTGGCGGCCTGGTATTGGAGGCGCTGTATTTCGTCCTCCGGCGTGATATCGATATAATGCCTGATCGCTTCGGGATAGGCGACGCGATGGTCCAGGAGTCCTGTTACCCTGATCCGCCATCGTTTGGCTTCCGTCTTCACCTCGTACTCGTCGCCGATGCTCACCGCGCGCGAAGGCTTTACCTGGACGCCATTGCATCTGACCTTGCCCTTTTCGCAGGCCTCAGTGGCGAGCGACCTTGTTTTAAACAAACGGATCGACCAGAGATATTTATCGAGGCGCATGGTTGTTGATGTGTAAATGTGATAATGTGGATATGTGAAAATATGAAAATAAAGATCCTTCATCTTCACATTTCCACATCATCACATTAGCTTCACATTTGTCCAAAGTACTGATGAAAAAACGGTATCGTCTCAATTCCCTTATAAAAATTCGCGAGCCCGTATTTCTCGTTCGGGGAGTGCAGGTTGTCGCTGTTGAGGCCGAAGCCCATGAACACGATCTTGATGCCCAGCTCCTTTTCCAGTATCGAGCAGATGGGAATGCTGCCCCCGCCGCGAATGGGTATTGGTTTTTTCCCGAAGGTCGCTTCAATGGCTTTCTCGGCAGCCTTGTAGGCTTTGGAGTCGAGCGGCGTGAGATAAGGTTCACCCCCATGCAATTCAAAGGCCTCGACGGTAACACTGTCCGGCGCGATCTTTTTGAAATAATCCAACAGCAATTTGGTGATCTTATGTGATGACTGGTTCGGCACCAGTCGCGCGGAGATCTTCGCAGAAGCTTTCGAAGGGAGCACGGTTTTCGATCCTTCTCCCTGGTAACCTCCCCAGATGCCGTTGAGTTCGAGCGTGGGGCGGATGCCGGTGCGTTCATTCGTCGTATAGCCTTTTTCTCCCCATAGGTTCTTTATGCCGAGGTCTTCCTTGTATTCTTTCTTATCGAAGGGCGCCTCCCCTAGTTTTTTACGGTCTGCTTTCGAAGCCTCGAGCACATCGTCGTAGAAGCCGGGAATAGTGATGTGATTATTCTCATCGTGACAACTGGCGATCATCTGCGCCAGGATGGTGATGGGGTTGGCCACGGCGCCACCATAAACCCCGCTGTGCAGGTCACGGTTCGCCCCGGTCACTTCAACCTGGATATAGGCCAGGCCGCGAACGCCGGTTTCAATGGAAGGCGTTTCGAGGCTGATCATGGCGGAGTCGCTGATCAGGATCACGTCGGCCTTCAACAGTTCTTTGTGATCGTGAACAAAGAGGCCGAGGTTGGGTGAACCGATCTCTTCCTCACCTTCGATGATGAATTTGATATTGCAGGGCAGTTCGCCGGACTGGTTCATGATCTCCAGGGCTTTCACGTGCATGAAGAACTGGCCTTTATCGTCGGCCGATCCGCGCGCATAAATTTTCCCATCGCGTATAGTTGGTTCGAAGGGAGGCGTTTTCCAGAGGTTTAGCGGGTCGGGCGGCTGCACATCGTAGTGGCCATAGATCAATACGGTGGGCTTTTTGGCGCCCGCTATCTTTTCGGCATAGACCACAGGATGTCCTTTCGTTTCATAGACCGCCGCCT
>DASZRP010000320.1:0-15163 GCA_035548895.1 Puia sp.
ATGGAAGATTACAACAACAATCACCCACATGATAGCCTCGATGATCAAACACCTGCCGAATGTGCTTGACAAGCGTTTTTAGTAATTCTAGGGAAACGGATTTGTCGCCCTTCGGGCTGTGGGAAAAAGGGGGGACTTACACTTCGCCTTGTGCCCAATAACAAACTAAGTGGCGGACGGCTGATCAGCAGCAGAACCCCAAAAGGAAAGAACCGCCTGGCCATAGCCCTGCGCCAGGCCGCCAACAGCATCGGAAACCAAACCGCTCATCCCCTGGCGCCCTTCTTCAAACGCATCGCTTACCGGAAAGGGCGAAATGCCGCCATCACCGCCACGGCCAGAAAACTCGCCGTCATCTTCTGGAATATGATCACCAAAAACCAACCCTATCTCCAATATGATACCCTTACCCTAACGGAACAAAGAAAAAATGCCCAGGTGAAGGACATAAAAAAACGGCTCTTCAAACTAAACCTAACTCAAACTGAAATGATTAACCTCTTTAAAAACACCTCTCTCCCAGAAACTTAGATATCGGTTGTACAGAAAGCTACCCAGGCCAAGGGCATAAAAAAGACTCTTCAAACTTAGCCTATCCGAAATAAAATTGTTTGGCTGTGATGGTAAGATAAAATGAAAGAAAGAATGTTAAGGTTATCAATTATACCTCGTTTTAATGCTTTTTAAAAAAATATTTTATCAGGATAACAATTGCAATCACAATTAGTGAATAGCGTGCAACAACGATAAAAATATCCCGCCAACTCTTCCCATTTTTTGTCCGTTGTATATAAACATAGGCTATTACACAAAAAAAAATTAAGCCAAAAGAATAATACAAATTTGACATAATGATTTATCGTTTAAATCTGTCGTCAGACTTTATCCAATCCAAAATTCGACCAAGAGCCGGCAGCAGTATTAAAGCTACTACAATTATCAATAACCCCGTGGGAGACAAGTGGCCACCTACGAGAAAATAATAGCAAACCATGATTTTTAAAGTTATTCTAAAATGACAACTAATTATCTTTTTATATGGGTTCGAAAATACGAAGTTGCCTCACTCACTTATCATCCGACAAATAGTCAGCAACAAAAGCTTCGGTCACCCAAAAAAATTGCTTCAGGTGCCAAGACGTCCACAACAACTGGCATTAGCCCAAAGATAAGAGCGAGTTACTACTTCATCTTGTCGATACCAAATGGAACGAATGTCATTAATACAAATAGGGGCAATAGAAACGCTACAAAAACTATTATAATTGCAATTATTGCTCTTGTATTATTACTTATATTACCTAGAAATCGAAATTCCCGTATCGGATCAATTGATTCATATCGCCGCTTTTTTATATAGATGAAATCGAACAATTTCATAAGCCCTAAGGCAATCAGAATAAAAATGAATTTGGCATATTGGATATCTTTTAAATCTGAATTTGTATAATAAATAAGCTCAGAAATGGCAAATAAGAATGTTGTAATAGCTAATCCGATGCCATATGAAGCCCTTTGTTTTGGGGTACTCCATGTCAGCAAATAACTTCTTTTTTCAAACCAATAAGTTAAATAATAAAACAAAAAATCAAAGATTATCATAATATAAGAATTCAATTATCATCATCCATTAAATAATCGCCTGCCATTGTTAGAAGATTCCAACCTAACTCTAGCTCTTCCCCGCCCAGTGCCCAAAAAGCTATAGTCGCTACGCCTTTAGTAACATTCCAAGCAACACCTAACCCGTTTCCTTTCTTATAGTCCTTAACAATATTTTCAACGTCATTAACTAAACTAATTGCTCCTGTAGCTCGTCCAAGCAATTTCATTGCGCTTGTTTTCCCTGCATTTAGGGCAGCTGCTTTATATGTTTCGCTAAAATATCCCGGAGTTTGCGATAAGGTCCATGTATCGTCAATTGTTTTTGAACCTTTAAATATGTCAGATTCCACTAATCCCCAGGTGCTATTCTCATCATCGCCAATGAGGTTATTAAACATATTATTAATCTCGCTACCGTTATAATAAATATCATTCTCTTTATTGCCATCACTAGTAGCTGTCATGGTAACATCAAATCCATTAACAGCATCTGTTGCAGAAACATTGCTTACCTCAGCACCGAAAGTAAGCTGAACTAAAGAAGCAGCCATTGATGATGTCATTTGTCCGCCATTTGCTTCGACTTGCATACTCAAAAACTTACGTTGAGCATCATCATCGTACAACGTGTTCCCTAAATCACCATAAGTCTCAGATACGTAGTTCAATGCATCATTTATATCACCAGTTTGTCCATCGGGTAGCTGATACATACCATTTCCAATGTACATGCCATTACCACCACCGCCAAAGCCGCCACCCCCACCAAGTCCCCCACCCACACTCCTATCATTCGGCGCACCATCATCGCCGAAATCGGAATTAGGACCATAGCTCATATTAATTAGCCCGGCGGCCCGAGCGGCATAAGCCCCAGTCGGATCATTAAACGACACCGGATTGTCCATGCCATATTGGTACGTTGAAACGAGGCTGAACCTATCGGCCAACGGATCAACCTGGGCAAACCGGCCTAATTGCGGATCATAGCTCCGGTATGAGGTTTCGTAAAGCTCAAGCCCGGAGCCGTCGGAAAACTCTTTGTTTTGCAACTCTGCTCCCTGATTGTAACGGTATTTATTTTCAGCATAATTAGTCTTAACTGCCTTATCAGAGATGCCTGCCATAGTGAGCCCGAATGGATAGTAATGGTTCTCTTCCAGCACCGGCCCTTGCTTATACTGCACGGAAAGATTGTCAAAAAACACGTCCCAGTTCTGGGTTTCATTGCTCACCCAAATATATAAATATCCGCTTCTATTTATATTAATCGGTGAGCCGGGCGCAACGGTATTTAATGTTCCGGCAGGATAAGTACTGCTTGCAGCAGGCACAGCGCCGCTAAGACTGCTCACATAATTAAACTGATCGTCGAGAAAGATCCAGTTCAGGTAGGCTTTGGGATAGCCGGTTTTTACCGTGTCATCACTTCCCAAAAAACTGGTAAGCCCGGTATATACCGTGCTCGAAGGCTGGGTAAGGTTAGTCAGGTTTCCGTGAGACCCGCCCGTCGTATTCACCAGGCCATTGGCCAGCGAAGTCAGCACGTCGGTAAATGAACTGTTATTGGTACTGCCGCTGCCGGTGTTATAGAATGCCTGAACGCCCAGGGTAATGGTATCTCCGCTCATGACTTTCAACAATAAATTGGGTCCTGTTTTTTGCCCGGTAGTGCCGTTATAGTCTACTTTGGAAACCGTATCATTCGGGTTGGTAATGGTGTGCAGATTCAACCCTCCCGATCCCGGCACGGATGCCCAGGGATAAGCAGTTTGTGTGATGTTGCCAAATAACTGTACTTCCGTTGAACGGTAGGCGGCTTCCAGGCTGGCGAGATAGTTTGTCGTATCTCTCTGCTGCGTCAGCACCATCCTGGTGTTTCCCAAATGGTCCTTCTCAAAGAAGTCGTATTCAAATTTGTACGCCGATGTCCCGTTAATATATTTATGATAGGCCCACCGGGTCCTGCCCTCCTCATGCATCAGAAATTGCAAAGTATCTGTGCCACCGCCGGGATTGGTAATGGTATCGGTTTGCTGGTAAACAAACCCCGCGACATAAAGTATGGTTGTCGAGTGCCGGTTCGTGCTGTCGGTAATTACCTTTTTGAGTTTAATCCCTGCTGCGTCATAGGTATAAGTGATGTTCCCCCTGGTATTCATGTGAACCGTCTGCGGCAGGCTTAAATAGTTATAACTAATGGTATCAATCGCTTTATTATTATCATGTGTAATATTCCCGTTCCCATTGTAGTTATAGTCGGTAGATTGTTTTGATCCCGTGGCATAATGAAAATCGCCAAGCAGGCTGGTAGGATTATTTGCCGCGTCGGTTACGCCCATCAGTTTATTGCTTGCACCGGAATTCAGATAAGTGTAGGTTAGTGAATCCACGGCGGAAGATCCGCCAACCGTAAACCCACGCTGGGTCATGGTTAAAATATTCCCATTGGCATCGTAACTGAGCCCGGTAACTGAAAAATCTATATAGTTCTTGTCCCATGAAGTTCCGGTGGTGTTTTGTAAAAAACCAGCCCCTGTCAAACGGTTTGCGGGATCATAGGTATAGTCATATTTTCTGTTGATGCCTGACCCTGCGCTCTTCCAGACAATACCTTCTATATTTCCATTGAGCTCTGGCGTGATGTAGGTGTTTCCCGGCGCGGCTGAACTTGTCTTATCATATCCGAGCTCCATGCCAAAAAAATGGTTTGCCGACCCAGCCACATAATTTTTATTAATCCCGGTTAGCCATCCCCGGATATTATAATCGTAGATCATGCTGTCAACCTTGTTGCCCAGATATTTTGCATGCAATTGACCGAGTTCATTGTATTGGAGGCTGTCGATCAGCTGATCGCTCGTCGCATTGTCAATGTTTTTATAAATATGCCTTAGACGGAACCGATGGTCATAATCCATTTTGGTCAGCACAATATGCGCCTGTGTAGTATTGCCATTCTTTTTATGATTCAGCATAGTTCGAAGAACAGCCCCCGAAAAATTATACTGCATGGTTACCGTATCAATACCCCCGGTATAATTAATACTTTGTGACTGAATGGGTCTTGCCCTGTCGTCATAAAAATCAGAGGTATATAAATACTGGCTCGAACTGCCAATAACTTTTTTCATGGAGCCGGTGGGCATTCCGTGAACTATATACGAGGGCGTTATTGCAACGGCATACGTCGGCGAACTGTTATAAGAAGTGATGAAATAGCTGCTGTTGCTCGTGTACGTCGTGGCCATGCTGGAGCCAACGCCGGCGCTATAGGTAGCCACCCAGCTATAATCATCGTAAAAATTCATAGTAAGTAGCTCATTAGTGAACGAACCTACCGTTGGATAGTTTGTACTGTAATAGGCAAGCGAGTCGTGATAGGCGAGATTATTGTAGTGCGCGGCGTCTGTAATTGTGCCCGTCGAATCCGGCCGGTTTTGCGAGTCATATTTTGTGAACATCCATTTTTGCTGAGCGCGCAGCAGCGAGTCCTGCACCATCGCCATCCGGTCCCGCGCGTCATAGACCATCCATACCTGGCCTGCGCCGGGAACCTTTTTTATAGCGAGCCTTCTTCTTCCGTCATATTCGTACTGGAAACATAATTCATTTGCGATATTTGAACTAATCGTCCATGAACCGTTGATGAGCGCGACTGCCTGAGGCTGAATGATAACTCGTAAGTTTTGCAAGGTGTCATAAACATAATACGTACAGAGCCATCCGTAATGACCAGTCGAAGGAGACAATGACTGCTGTACCTTTTCAAGGATCGTTTTTCCCATCTTATCCTTATACCTGACCTGGATGTGCCCCTGCTCATCCGTTGTAACATATTTTAACAACTGCCCGGCGCCGTATGCGCTGCTACTAACGGGAATACTGAGTTGTGTTGAACTGATACTCCAGATCCGCACACTGTCAGAAGTCGTGTTGAGCAGGTATTGCGCAGAAGAGCCTTTAACACCACCGATCCAGCTTGCCCCCGGGGCATAACTGTTCAATGGGCGATTGGCGGGAGAAGCTTCATAATTTACTTCGCTCAAATAATAATTTTCAGCCGGAAACATTGCGGCATTAAATGCCTGTTCATCAGTAAGCGCCGATGATTTATAGTTCCCGTCACTGGTCGAAGCCGCGTACGGCATATATTGCACGGGTTGCCTTCCGAAATTGTCATATACTACCGTTTCCACCATGTCTTTTTGCAAAGGGCTTGATTGCCGGGAAACAGTCTGTACTGCTCTGCCGAGGCCGTCAAAGTATTGCGTTGTCTGCGATACGTCGCTTGCGCTGCTAAGGCCTTCTGCTGTCACGGTATCTGTGACCCCTGCCTTCAGAATAATTCGCGACCTGATAAAATTTAGAACGGTTCCCGTATTGGCAATCGTAAACTGCGCCGTATTGGTATACTCCGTATCCGTTCCGCAAATTACACGTCTGCGGAACCAGGTGTTCGATGATACCGCGCCAGGGCTATAGTTAAGCGAGGTCTGCCCGGAAATACTACTGAATGTAATTCCGTCAGATGAGCTTTGCCATTGATAGGTAAAGCTTCCACCACAGCTACCGCCGCTTGCAACGCTTCCATTTATCTGACCGGAATTTGTTCCCGAAAAGATAGCCATATAGGATGGTGTAATGGCACCAGCTACAACCTGAGGGTTAACGATCACCTCATAGGAACTGCTATTCAAAACCACTCCGTAGCTGGTTACTGCTACATTGTAATAAGTTGTGGAGAACAGGCTGGCGGCACTATAGGTTGTTCCGGTTGCGCTGGGGATTGGCGTCCAATGCAAGTTGTCGGGTGAGCTTTGCCATTGATAAGTATATGCGCCGTTGCCACCGCTTACGCCGCTTAGCGTCATTAGTCCGGTACCGGCAAGGTAATTTATCGTTTCACTGGTCACGCCGGAATGCCCGGTCAGATAAACGTTTCCTGCAACAAGTTGAGGTAATACCGTTATGGTTGCATAATTACTGGTATATGCATTTGAGCTGCCGCAGATTGTATTTCTTTCGTAATACGTCGTGCTCGTAAGCGCCGGCGGCTGATAGCTCGCGCTGGTTGCCCCCGATATAGAAGTCCACGTTGAAGCATTCGGAGATGAATACCACTGATAAGAATAAGAACCGCAACTTCCGCCAGTTGGCGACGTACATGTTAATTGTGCAGGCGCGGTATTATAATTTATAGTTTGGTTAGGGCTAATTATGGAACCGCCGGTTAACGGAGCAGGGTTGATTGTTATCACTTTGGTTGCAAGCATGGTTGCCCCGTTAAAGGCCGTAATCGTTGCCGTGAAGCAACCAGTGCCATTAAAAAGTATTGTCGCGGTCGTCGCGTCTGAACTTTGCACAGTTCCGCATGAAACTGACCAGCTCGTAGCCGAGCAAGCGCCGGTAAGGTGATAGGTGTAACTATTTCCCTGCGTCACCGGATTTGTCCCCGCTATGGCACAACCAACCGGTGGCGGCGCCTGGGCAAAAAGATTATTTGCGCATGTAATAAGGAACAAACATGCAATAAAAATACTTCGCGCGATTAAATCTTTATTTTCAAAGTGTCTTTTTCCATTCTCTTGATTGCTATTCATAAAAAGGACTTGGCGGTTTACCAATCAGCTATTCATTCGTTTCTCCAATATGATGATATTGAATTGTCTTCACGATGTTAAGATCCTGATCAAGCACAACATGCAACCTTCCAAATGGGTCATACTTGTAGTAACTGATCCGGTTATCGGGATCGCATTGCGAACTCATTCCTATTAGGGGGCTAAATGTGTACGTAGTCATTTGCGCCGTGTAAGGATAGAGCCTCAATTCATCGATGTATTTTGTACCCGTGCCACTGACCGTTACACTGGTTTGCCCGGTGATCTTGTGCTCAAAGTATGTCCATCCGCTAATTGTCTTTCCCTGTAATGGATAGCCACTCACTGTACCAGTAATTGAAAGTGCCGATCCTTTGGTCCAATAAGACAGTATATAGTAATTTGTACTCGTTAGCCCTGACTTTGTAACGCTACCGCTGGTTTGCCCAACGTTGTAACACCTGCTGCCCGTAGGAGAAGTGGTATCAGCAGTCGATGACCCGGTAAACACCCAATTGCCCTTGCCATCTGATTCAAAAGAGGTTGCAGCGACATCGGCCTGGGCCGCATTTTTTATTTGAGCAATTACATTCGAGTGGTGATAGTCCCAAATGTAACTAACGTTCATATCAGAAGCCTTTGTCGCCACGCTTAAATTATCGTTACCATCATATTGCAGCTGACTTTTTAAGATATATCGCGAATCGCTGAGAAGGGTCGTGAATTTCCCACTTGTTTTCGTTTCATTATTAAGACTGGTGATAGGTTTGGTGGTTTCAATAGCATAACTGTTTATCGGCTTAAAAACAGTCTGATCATATTGGGTGATGCTCCCGCCAATCAGCACCGAATCGCTGCCTGATTTGTATAACCAGGTTTGACTCTCTATTGGAACTGTCGTAATTCCGGCGTTAACCATGTTCCCGGCAAGCGCAGCGGAGTAGTCCTCCGGATACTTGAACTTTCTAATCAATGATTGTCCGTCGGAAAGATTGGAAGTAATTATCGCTGAAACATTATTGCTGATGGAATCGTAATAAAAATTTGATATTACCGTCGTGCTGTCGCCAAGATTATCATATTGCGTTTGCTGCTGATAATTGGGGTGTACCCAGGCAGTTGAAAAACTATTTCTATAAAAAATAAATGAGTAGTAAGTATGCGGGACATGAGTAACTGAGGAAAAGGTGGTGTCTATAAAAATCTTGGCGTCATCGAACAAGGTATCCATCTGGCCCGTGGTGAAGTAGTTTGTTATAGTCGTTGACAACGGGATGTAGTTGGCTCCTCCCGTGTTAATGTAATCCCTTCGCTTTGTTTCCCGGATATCCGGAAACAGGGAAGAGTAAGAAGTGAAATAGTGATCAGTAAGATGAGTTTCGGTGCCCGAACTCATTGTTTCGCTGACTTTTGTATAAAAGAAAATTGGCGGTATCCCTCCCAAACCGGCGCTGTTGTTAATGCTTATATAGTTGGTATAGGCATAGTTCGTTCCGTTGTTGCTATAAACAAAAGGGATACCGTTGTAATCCGGAGTGGCTCCGATCGTTCCCGAGCTGGTTACACCATCGTCAAGGATATAGGAATAATTCTTTATAATCGTCTGGGGACTAAGTGGATTGTTGCTAAAAGTGGACGAGTTTTTAAGCCTCAGGCCAGGGCCGTTTTGAGTACCATAGTCTGCGTTGTGAAATTGATTTGCCTCATACACAAACGATGTATAACCACCGGCTGGATAGACAATAGTATCTAAAATTCCAAAAGAACTATAACTTGAATGAGGCTCCATGTCGCCGGTTAATCCCGTGACTGGCGCGCCGTTATAATAAACGCTTGAAGAGCCTGGTATATAACTGGTATTAGTAGTTGCTCCGTTATAAAAGCCCCAGTAGTCGACACCAAAAGTCCCTTTTGCCGGAAAAGTAGTATCATATTCGTGCGCATATTTAAATGTATAGGTCAGCGAGTCGGAGCTAAGTTGCGGGTTTATGGTATTAAATCGTTTAAGCGCAAGACGCGAATAAAGAACCGGGTTGACAACCCTTTGCCCAAAATATTCATAGGAAAACATGTTCTTTTTTACCGTACTTCCTGTCAGGCTGTCTACAACGTCGATCTCTTTAAGCCTCGGATAGGATCCAACTATATCGGTTCGACTTATGCTGTCTGCGTGAAACATCACCCGGCTATTTCTACACGTTATGGACGATAAAATCAAGGAAGTCACTTTTGGGCTGACATGATAAGCAGTGGGATCATATCCCAGGCTGCTTTGAGATCCATCGGAAAGAGTATACGAAGATTGATATGAAGCCTGCGCCTGTTGCCAGGTAGAACTTGTATAGTTAAAATAAACGGTGTCTTTCGTGTCCGCAGAAATAATTTGCCCTAAAAACCACGCAGACACGAAAGACTGGGCAGTAGAATCATTGCCACCGTATAGATTAGACTGAGTACTTTCCTGGTGAGAGAAAATATATCGGGCGCCATTATCAACTGTAATAGTAAAGCTATTTACCCCACCAACCAGGCCAAGCATTATTTTACTGAACTCCTTTGAGTACGAAAGCCAATAGGCCTTATTTTTTACAAAAACAAACTTTCCTGAATAGCCATTAAATTCCGCATCATATATATCCGGCGACATATCATAGGACTCGCCACTATAGTTAAGGCCTGGATTATAAACGGCTTGAAGAAAACTGTCCAAAGAAGCTCTGGGAAGCAATGAGTCAATAATATTGAATTCACCATAGTTATAGCCTGAATTTTGACTACCATCGACCTTGTCTTCGACGGTCCTGGTGATAATACCGCCTGCATTTATATTCCATCCGAGCCCAACCCATCCGGCATCCTGAAGGGGATTTAACCCATTATAGTTATAACTTAGTGAAATGGGCATGGTAAGAGAACCGCACTTTACCGTATAGATGGGAATATTTATCGCCGGTATTCCTGCAAATAACGCAACGGGCTGCGATCCGTAAGATTCAAAGCTCTGGGCGTTTGGCGAGGGCGCCGTTGCACTTTGATCAACAGGCGGTGAAGGATAACCGGGTTGGCCATATGTACAATAACCCATCAATAAGCTAACGGTTAAGCACCAACTGAAAAGTGAGCTTTTCATGTTTATCTTTTTCATTTCTAAAAATTATACCCTACCCTGAACTTGAAAGGCTGTCCCCTGTTGGGAATTTGTCGATAACTCAGAAAATCCCATAGGAACTGTAATTTTGTTTTCTTAAATACTTTGGTGTTCATCGACACGATCCTACTGATGCCAATTAGCCCACTTTGCTGCCAGCTGTTGAGATTGTTCAGGTGCTGGCCGTCTATAGGCTGGTAGTTATACTCAAAACCGCCGCTAAAAAAAAAGTTCTTCCTGGCCCTGATGTCCACGAAACTCCTGATACTGGCGCCCTGCGAGGTGAAATGAACGTGCTGTATATCCTGTCCCCAACCAATTTTATAGCTAGTGCCGATACCAATAGTATTGTTCGCGGACAATTTATAACCAATCGATAGGCCGATGTCTGTTGTAGTCGGGAAGTAATAGGCCGCATGCTGGGTCTGTATATTGACCCCATATTCAATCCTTTGCAGAAATGTCTTTGTCTTTTGCTGCCGGGGTTTAAAGTTCGGCATGTCCATACTGCCATTGCCCCCTCCCAGGGAACTGACCTTATTCTGGATGTTCTGAATATCCTGGCTGGCGCTTTGTAAACTGTTCTGGATCGTCGACGCCGCATTCGGGCCACCCTGTCCAATCTGGTTTTGCATCATGGCCAGCACCTGGTCGCGGGTCTGCATTCCGGTGAGCGCGTCAGCGGAACCGTAATCGCCGGGAACACTGAACAATCCGGCAAGGAAAGAATTTTGCTTCATGAAACTCGAAAAGGCCGGCAACCTGTTCAGCAGCTCCAATGCTTTTTTTAATAATTTGCCCGGGTCATTGAACGCCTCGCGATATTCTCTTACCTGCTGGCTATAATAATAAAGACCTTTGGAGTAGCTGCCATAGGTGTCGCTGTTGGATAATTCTCCGGTAAGAGCTTGTTTGAGTTGTTCTTTTCGTTGCTGAACGTAAGCCTTGATCGCGTCTGCATCCAGCAGTTTTGCCTGGAGTTGTTTTACCTGTGTAAGCGTGTTCTCAATATCTGCAGGGACTATTTTTGTATTGTCTAAAAGTTGCGGGTTCTTGTTCAGAAAAGAAAGCGATACGTTCAGCGAATCTGCATAAGGAAGATATTCTGATCCCATGGAATGGATATCGGCGCTGCCTTCGTTTTTAATCTTCTGTATAAATTGCTGGTATTGACCTTCGGGGTCATTGGCAAAAAGTGCTGCGGCTTTGGCAGAATCGGTTTTATATAACCGCTCTTTTAATTTTCTTTCCTCTCTGGCTAATTTGTCAAGGTATTTCTCAGTTTGTTTGTCAAGCTGCCTGTCCAGCTCCGCTGTTTTTTTATCAAGCCTGCTGAACAATTTGTTGGGGAAATCCGCAATCTTATCGATAATGCTGCTGCTTTCCTGTGCATGGGCGCACAGGAACATAATACCAAAGACAATAGCAGTCAGCAGAAGCTTTCTCATAACTTGTTATAAGGTTTCATGGGACTCTGGACACCCCATGGAATAATTAGTGAAAAACAGTTTCGTCTGTTTTCAATCTGAGTGGATCAGTTGGTCAATGTTGAAGAAGTTCTAAGAGTAACGTAGCACCAAAAAAAATATACGATTGTTGGAACCTTCGGAGTTTTCAGGGGATAACCAAGGCCATAATCCCACAATGAATCCGGAATAAAAAATGAAGACTGAAGAAATGAAAGGGAGCCAATTCTTAAACCACTTATCAATCAGGAAAAAATGGGGAACAGATCAGGAAGTCTGCAAAATTGATTCCGGGAATGAAGCTAAGAAGACAGAAGATTGAAAAATCAATAGAAACATGAAGAAAGAAAAAAACCGTCAAAAGACGGTTTATCTCCCCGGGAGAACCATCGGTAATATATCCGTGTTTTAACGGTTTTTTCCCGATTTCCTATAGCATCGACTTTTTTAAATCATTGATAATAAACCCGAAAATGAAATCGTCAGGCTGCCACTGGCGAAAAATGCAAAACACCATTTTTTTTAATTGCCGATAATTGCTTACAATCTGATCCATTGCCGGATAACCAGGACTTGATAGAGCGTGTGAAAAACCGGAGCTGGCTCCAACCGGCTCAGCAAAAGAATCTGTATTTTAGTCTGCTGCAAACTGCAGAAAAGCAGCCCTCTTCCAACACAACCAGCCCAACCAATTATGAACTCAACCGAATTAAAAAATCTCCAGGCGCCGATTAAGGAAAGGTATAAGACCGACCCGGGCGCCGCGCTGATCACCCTGAAGGCCAGCGGGAAGATCGGCGAGGGTATTTCCTGTAAAGTGGATACAGGTCGCGCGCTGGTGGAGGCGGGACTTCATCCCGCAACCGGCGGCACCGGCCTGCTGGCCTGCTCGGGCGATCTTTTGCTGGAAGCCCTGGTGGCCTGCGCGGGCGTTACCCTGCGGGCCGTGTCCACCGCCATCGGCATCGACATCAAAAACGGAACGGTAAGCGCTGAAGGAGACCTGGATTTCAGAGGTACGCTCGGCGTATCCAAGGAGGTCCCGGTTGGGTTCAGGTCAATCAGGCTGATCTTCGATCTCGACACGCAGGCTACGCCGGAACAATTGGAAAGTCTCGCAAAACTAACAGAGCGGTATTGTGTGGTCTACCAGACCATCGTGAAAGGAACGGCGGTGGAGACGAAATACCGAAAGGCAATATGAAAATGTGAAAATGTGAAAATGTGGAAATTTGAAAATGCTTTGCACACCGAAGCCCTACAGCCTTCGCTAAAGCTTCGGCTGTCAAAGGCGAAGGCGGGTGGAGATGTGGAAATGCAGGGAAGGCAATTTGAGAATTTGGAAATTTGAAAATACAGGTCAGAGATCCCTTCCTTCATAAAATAAATATTCCGGTACAGCCAATCTATACCGGAATACGGTTCAGTCCGCCGTAAATAATCAACGCCTATTGGGCTGTGGCAGGACTGATCACATCATCCACCTCATAAATGGCGTTCACCGGAAATCCGCCGCGCTTTGCGTGTTCACGGATAAGGTCCATGTTCTTCGCCTTGTAAACGCAGAAGATCTTATCTGCCGTTACATAACTGTGCAGCCACTGAATGTCGGGCCCCATTTCTTTCAGCACCGTGCAGGAAGTCTGCGAAATGCTCTTCAGTTTTTCCGGGCTGAACTGGCCCGCACCCGGAATGTTCCGCTCAATAACATAAGTGTGCATGCCATCGGAAGCGGTGGATTTCACATTACCGGCTTCCGTTGTCTGAGCCGTGGCGAAAGCAATTAAGAACAGGCCTGCGACGGCCAAAGCGATTTGTTTGCGAATCTTTTTCATAAAACAATTTTTAATGGTTGATGATGATCTAAAGATAGATCAGCCTCTATACCATGTCCTATAACAAAAGGTCCAAAAACTGGTAATTTTCATCCAACCGCAGCAGATGCTCAATCCAGAAAATCGAGGTAGTTGGCCGGAAGCAGGCCGAATTTTTTCTTGAAGCATTTCGTGAAGTAAGAGGGACTGGTGAACCCGGAATCGAAGGTGGTCTCGGAAATGTTTTTGCGTCCTTTCTTCAATAATCCGCACGCTTTATCCAAACGGAAATCTTTTAATACGTCGTTGGGCGAAGAGTCAAAAAGCGCTACGGTTTTCCGGTAGAGCTGCGATTTGCTCATGGATAACGCTTTGCAGAATTCCGCTGCGCCGAATTCGGATTCCTGCCAGTTCTTTTCCAGTATGCTGAACATGGATTCCATCAGCAGTTCATCCGCCACGGAGAGAAAATGGAGCCGGCTCCGGTTCTTCTGAAGAAAGTCGGCCGGCAACAATTCCCTGACGGACGAAGTGATGGAAATGCGATCAGCGTCTGCGATCGTGCACAAGGCCCTCGCCAATGAGATCGTATCGCCAAAAAGCCGGTTGCTTTCTTCGACCGGGTCCCCGGCATTGACGACGATCCTCAACCCCGAGAGATGCCGGTCCGCCGCCGGTATTTCCTGATGCAGGTGCATCGCGCAGGCCATGGCCTCTGTAGCGGAAGTAAATGAAATGATGAACCCGCTGCCCGTTGCTTCCACTTCCCGGCCATGATGCGCCGCGAGCTCTTTTCTGATCAGATGGCTTTGCCGGTCGAGCAGTTCATCCGCTCTTTCCCCGATCTGATGTCTCAGCAGGGCCGGGTCTTTCGTCGTGGTCACCACAAGAATGCGAAACGCGGAATCACTGAATACTTTTAAGCCTCCGGGAGAAAGGGTGGCATTTTCCGGATCCTGGATCCTGCCTAAAAAAGAATCGACGACTTCATTGCTGACTTCAATAATTTTATTCGGTACAAGGCCGTGAGAAGAGCGGTGCATGGCTTCGATGGCCTGCTGGTCCGGGCCTTCGATAAGACAGAATACCACGCCGCGAATTTCGTCGATCCAATAGGTAATGCATTTGCATTGATGTTCGCGCTGAAGCTGCAAGTCCTTGCTATGAGCTTCCGCAGCATGGATCGCTTCAATACCAGGAACCTGGTGAATGTCCATGTAGATCGGCATGCTGGCTGGTTTGTACCCTTAAATTAAATAATTATTTGCGGGCAGCAAGGATTTCAACGGGGCGGAACCGATTTATTCAAGCCGGTATCCGGGCAGCGGCTTAATGGCGATCTCCTTAAAATAGACCACATCCTGGTCGCTGTGGTTCTGAATGCCAAAATACCCCTCGTCGGGACGCCTTCCGGGATAGGGTTCAAAATCAAATTTTCTGGGAGGAGTCGGATCGCCTTCCATGTAGTCCGTCACCTTGCTGCCGTTCAGCGTGACCACCGTATGCGGCCCGTCGATCGTGATCTCC
>DASZRP010000321.1:0-18526 GCA_035548895.1 Puia sp.
CGATAAAGACTATGCCCTCACCGTGCTGTCCGACTGCTGCGCCGACGGGGACGCGGAAGTGCATCAGGTATTGACGAACAAAGTATTTCCAAGACAGGCCGAGGTAGTAACTGTCTCCGCCTGGAGTAAGGCCTAATCATCTTTTTACTGCTCATGCCAAAGGGACGAATATGTTCGTCCCTTTTTATTTTCTTAAAAAATATTATGTAGTTAAATAACTACGCGTATATTTGTAGCCAAATAACTACACGATGAACCGGAGAAGGGATGTATTTCAGGCCATCGCCGACCCGACCAGAAGGGCGATCCTGCTGTTATTGGCCTCGCAGGGAATGACGGCAGGGGCTATTGCTTCCAACTTCGATACCGCCAGGCCTACCGTTTCAAAGCATCTGCAGATACTCACGGAATGCGAATTGCTGGTGCAAAAGCAGGACGGTAGGGAAATTTATTATTACATCAATGCAAAAAAAATGAAAACCCTCGACGAATTCATTGAGTCGTTCCGCAGCCTGTGGGATGCCCGGTTCAACAAACTGGAAAGCGTGATGAAAAAATATAAATCTAAATAACAACGATTATGGAACAGAAAACAAAGGTTCATGCCGAAGACGGCAAACAGGAATTGACGATCACCCGGGAGTTTGATCTGCCCCTCGAATTAGTTTTCAAAGCCCATGCAGACGCCGACCTGCTGGGGCAATGGATGGGAACGAAGGTGCTGAAACTGGAGAGCCGCAAGCATGGAAGTTATCAACTGGAAACGACCGACGGTCAAGGGAATGTGCTATTCCGGGCTAACGGGGTGATCCATGAATTCAGTCCCAACCGGAAAATTAGCCGGACATTTGAGATGGAGAATACCCCCTTTGGCATCCAGCTTGAGTTATATGAGTTTGAGAAGCTTACAGAAAATACCTCCAAACTTACTGTACATACCATATATGAATCTGTCGCGCAAAGGGACCAGGTATTGAAACTACCATTTGTACAGGGCATTAATATGGCGCACAAATGCCTGGAGGATGTGCTGAGCAAATTAAAATAGCAGACCATGGCAAAAGCGAATCCGAATCCAAAAGTGGATTTCTATTTCAGCAAGGCTAAAAAATGGAAGGAGGAACTGGAACAATTGAGAGAGATCGCGCTCGGGAGCGGGCTCACGGAAGAACTGAAATGGGGCGTGCCCTGCTATACGCTCGGGAAAGCCAACATCGTTTTAATTCATGATTTCAAAGAATACTGTGCGTTCCTGTTTTTCAAGGGCGCTTTAATGAAGGATCCGGAGGGCATACTAATTCAGCAAACCAAACAGGTACAGTCCGGCCGCCAGATCCGGTTCACCGGCGTTCAGGAAATTGTGAAGATGAAAGCCGCGCTGAAAGCCTGTATCCGGGACGCGATAGCAGTAGAAAAGGCCGGCCTGAAAATGGAATTGAAGAAGACGGCGGATTATGAGGTACCTGAAGAATTTCAACATAAACTGAAAGAAGACGCCGCTTTAAAAAGAGCTTTTAAAGCCCTGACGCCAGGGCGACAGCGAGGGTATCTGCTTTACTTTGCCGCCCCCAAACAATCCAGAACGCGGGAGTCGAGAATTGAAAAATCCATACAGCCTATTCTGGAAGGAAAAGGGTTAAACGATTAAGCGTATATTTCATTATCAATTGATTATGAATACAATACATCGATTACTGCAAATTATACTATCGTAAGTTTCCGATTAAAATTGAGTGGAACTGCTCTGGCCGGGTAAGGGTCGGCGATCTACCTTTGATATATCCAATTCCGATTGAAATAACCGAAAAATCCTGAAAAACCGAAAGAATCCAATTTCCTGAGAACCGAAAAAATCCTCTTTTCTTAAGAAAAACCGTCGATTAACCTTGGCGGTTTTTTCTTTCCAATTCCGGTGAAAAGCTACAGGTCGCTTACCCCTTGATGAAGTCATTTTCCAAGAATCCAATTCCTGAAAAGCCCGAGGCTCAGTTTAAGATATTCTTATGTGTGTGTGCTTTTGACAATATAACCGTCCTGGTGACTCGGGGCGGTTTTTTTATGTTACCTAACCGGCGCCATAAAGCAGGCAGGCCTGCTCCCATCTTTGTCGCTTTCTATTTCGGTAGTATCTTTATGCAGTGAAAGCAAAAGCAATTCTTGCTATTTTGTGTACCGTACTTTTTGCTGCGGAATGGACTGCGTTATCGCGCTGTTCGGAACCCGTTTCCACAACCGTTTCCTGCAAAGGAATGGCAGACGTTGAAGGTTCACATTGTCCGAAGCATTCAAAGACCGATAGTAATCACGCTCCCGACTGCTGCCTCAACTGTCCGATGTGCTTCCAAACCATTTTACCAGCCGGTTACAGCATAGAGATTCCAAACCTGGTGGCGGAACGGGAATACGCCCGGTTCATCCCCTCCTATCTTTATCTTCATTCGCCTGAATGCTGGAACCCTCCGCGGCTCGCTTAACGGTCTGAATTCTTAGTCATTTTATTTTTAATTTATTCAATTCCAAATAATGAAAAAGTTATTGGCATTAACAGGTCTGCTGTGCATGCTTGCCGGCCCTTTTGCTTACGCCGGCGACAAAAAGCCAGCATGCAAAACCTGCATAAAGAAAAATTGCGCTGGACCTTCCTGCAGCGATTGCTGCAGCAAGAGCAAATGCGCAAAGGCTTAATGCTTAGCCAAATCAAAAACGGCCCTCGAAAGAGGGTCGTTTTTATTTCGATCAGCCGGTCTTAACGCATTCTGCGTTAGTTCAAAAAATCGGATATTTACAGTTGGCAAATGGCGTTTTTGATCTCCGGCTTTTCAAATTCTTTCCCGGAATTTCACAAAATTGACTAAGTTAGTTCCCGAAGCGGTTCGCCGTAACCATACTGCTGCCATAATATGAACACCGATCGCCACTTGTCCCGGGAACATATCTGCACCGACCAATTGCTTCTTCAAAGGCTTTCGGCGGGCGATAAGCTGGCTTTTCAGCAGCTCTTCGAGCAATACTGGGACCATGTATATACCGCCGGACTTCGCCTCACCAAATCACCCGAACAGGCAAAGGATCTTGCGCAGGACATTTTCCTGAAGCTATGGGACAATCGTTCCCGGCTCGCGGGGGTAAAGCAGTTCTCCGCCTATCTCTACACGATTATTCGCAATCTGGTACATGACCAGATCAGGACGCAAATTTTCCATGAATCGAATCGGGAATTTCTGGTCAATTATTTTTCTTACCAGGATTGCTCGCCGGAGGAGCGCCTGGAAAGAAAACAGCTGATGGAAAGATTGAATGCGGCCATTGCCCGGCTTTCCCCCAAGCTACGGGAGGTATTTATCCTAAGCCGCTTCGACGGGCTCAGTCATGAGGAAATAGCGCAAAGACTGCACATTACTCCTCTTTCTTCCAAAACCTATATCGTGCGCGCGCTGGTCACTTTACGCAAACTGATGGGCGAGCGAACGGAAATACTCCTGCTTCTTCTCTTCGGGCTTATGGTTCAGGACATCAGCGCGTCCTGCTTCCCTGCCTGGTGATTTTTTTTTAATCGAATGTTTTCTTTTTTCCGGTTCATCCGTCTTATTCCGGATTCCTGTGCCGGATGGATCATCAGCCATTTTATAAACCTTATGTCAAGAAATCAACTGGCCGCGCTTTTCAGAAAGTATTTGGACGACAATATCAGCCCGGAAGAGTTCTCTCAATTGTACGAGCTCATCAACAGCCGCGATTATTCGCCTGAGGCTTTGGATGATTTGTTGCAGCAGACCTTTTCGAATGCCGCGCCGGCAGACGGCATAACAGATTATAACCGTCATGAGATCCTCGATTCCCTGATGGCCCGGATCGCCGTGAAAGAGGAAACAGCAATGCCGGTACGCAAAGTCATTCCTATCCATCGCCGTCGTTGGGTCGCTGCAGCTGCCATCGCCATATTGCTGGCCGGCGGTTTCTACCTGGTCCACCGGAAACAACCTGCACCGGCCAGCCTGATCGCCGGAGAAAAACGCTGGCAGCAGTTCGATCTGCCGCCCGGGAAAAGCGGGGCCATTCTTACGCTCTCGAATGGGAAGCAAATATTGCTCGACAGCGTCCGCAATGGAAACCTGGAAAATCAGGGTAGCGCCCGTCTTGTAAAAGGCACCGATATGATCAGCTACGAGGCAGAACAGCATAGCCGGGAGCAGGTAGTATATAATTCCATGTCAACCCCGAGGGGTCGGCAATACCAGATGATCCTGGCCGATGGCTCCCGGGTATGGCTCAATGCCGCGAGTTCCATCCGCTTTCCTACTTCGTTTCCGGGTAATGAACGCCGCGTGGAGGTCACGGGAGAAGCTTATTTCGAGATCGCTCCCGACAAACAAAAACCTTTTATCGTTCAGACAGGACAAACGGAGGTACAGGTGCTGGGAACACATTTCGATCTGATGGCCTACGACGATGAAAACCATATCAGCGCCACGCTGATCGAAGGTGCAGTGAAGGTTAAAAGCGGTTCTCAGGAACAGGTGCTCAGCCCCGGGCAGCAGGGCAGTATCGAGAAATCAACCGGCAACCTTTCGGTGATGGACGTGGAAACTGATCCGGTGATCGCCTGGACCCAGGAAAGGCTGGCCCTTACCAATGCCGACTTCGGCGGATTGATGCGGCAGATCTCCCGCTGGTACGACGTAGACATCGTGTTCGACGGAAAAGTACCTGACCTGCAGATCGGCGGCTTCATTCATAAAGATGTTTACCTGTCGACCGTTATGGAATTCCTGGGAAGAAATGGTCTGCATTATCGGATGGAAGGAAGAAAAATCATTATACGGCAATAAGGAGTAAACGCAAAAAACAGATACCCATTTCTTAATCAAAACAACACGTTATGAGCATATAAGTCATCCACACCTTATGCCCCGAAAAAAAACGGAGCCCGATGGCGTCGAGCTCCGTACAGATCGGGTCTATAAGTTCAAAGCAATCACTGACAAATGAATGTTTTACTTTAAAAACCCAACAAGACAAAAGTATGAAACTGTCTTTACATGGCAAAGGCTGTCGCGCGAGCCGGCCTTTGCCACGAACGAAATTGCTGCTATTTATGAGATTCACGGCTATTTTAATCCTCAGCGCCTCGCTTCAGGTCAGCGCAAATAGCAATGCTCAGAGCATAACCATTTCGGCAAAAAAAATTACGATTGAAAAAGTATTTAAGATCATCGAGAAACAAACGGATTTTTCATTCCTATGGAATGAAAAGGAACTTGACAAATCGCACACGGTTCACATCGATGTTAAGGATGCTTCGCTGAACAGCGTGTTGGATATATGCCTCAAAGGTTTGCCTCTTTCCTATAAAATATTGAATAAGGTCGTGCTGATTGAACGCGCCCCGTCTTTATCGGCAACAGACAGTGCCCGACTCTCATTGTATCCGCCAGGCGAGTTGCATGGACGGGTATTAAATGAAAACGGCGAACCGCTCGTCGGCGCCACAATCCATTTGCAGGGAACTACCCTGAGCGCGGTAACCGACGATCAGGGCAGCTTTAAGATCAGCACCGGCGATCAGGCCAACCCCATACTTGAAGTCAGCTTTGTCGGGTATATGACCGAGATCTATAACGTAAAAGGCCGGAACAATTTTGTGCTCAAACTACAGCAGGACATGCGCGCCATGGGCGATGTCGTTATTATTGGCTATGGTGAACAACGAAAAAAAGACGTTACGGGTTCGATCAGCACGGTTAAGTCGGAGGAGATCGCAAAAAGACCACTCGTGAGGGTTGAACAGGCATTGCAGGGCACCGCACCCGGAGTTGCCGTACAAAGCGCTAACGGCATGCCCGGCACGCCCCTCAGGGTTCGTATACGCGGCGTTAACTCCATTACGGGTTCAAATGAACCGCTCTATGTGATCGACGGCTATATCGGCGGTTCCATTGAAACGGTGAGCCCGGCGGATATCGAATCCCTGGAAGTGTTGAAAGATGCATCGGCCAGTGCAATTTATGGATCCAGGGCGTCGAATGGCGTTGTGCTGATCACAACAAAAACTGGCCGTGAAGGCGCGCAGAAAATTAATGTCAATGCCTGGTTTCAACGTGCAGAAGTGCCCAAGGAACTGGATTTAATGAATGCGTACGATTTTGCGAACACCGTAAACATTCAGAATGCCGCTACTAATCTTCCTCCGGCATTTTCCCAGCAGCAACTCGATGAGTTCAAGACAAATCCCGGAACAGATTGGCAGAAAGCATTGCAGCAAAAACCATTAATTCAAAACTACGACGCATCGATTTCGGGTGGCAGTCCCCGCACCAAATATTTCGTATCGTTTAATTATCTGAACCAACCCGGTTTGATTTTGAACCAATATTACCGCAGGGCGACCTTAAGATCCAATCTTGATTTCAGAATCAGCGACAAGCTGGATATCAAATTTTATGTGGTTACCGCTATTCCGACCAGTCGGAACACGTCGTATGTCGGCGATAGCGGAGACCCATTCGCGGCAGCAACCGAATGGGATCCGACAAAGCCGGTTCGCGATCCGGTCACCGGCAAGCTGACTATTACCTCCCAATATGGGACGCTTAGCGTAAGCCCCGTTGCACAGGCCACCAGTCAAAAGGTAGATGCCAACTACCTCGACGCGATCGGTACCGGCGTGCTGACCTACCGCGTACTGAAGAATCTCACCTTTACATCGTCCAATTCCTATGAGTCACAATGGGGATGGCAACGTCAGCTCTTTGGGCTTAACACCAGCCAAACGGTTGTGAACGGCATCTCTTCAGGCTATGCTTCCGGAAATACCACCTGGAATACGGCATTTCAAACCAGTAATTTCCTGACTTACAGTCTCAAGTTAAGAGATCATGCACTAACGGTAACCGGCCTCTACGAATATCAGCTTGGAACAAATCAGAATATTAACGCGAGGGCATCCAATCTTTCCACTTATGCCCTCGGTTACTACAATCTGGGCGTCGGTTCAACCCAGCAAACCACCTCGGGGTATCAGTCCAGCGAACTGCAATCATTCATGGGCAGGGTCAACTACTCCTTCCGCGACAAATACCTGCTCACCGTCAGCATTCGCGACGATGGTTCTTCGCGTCTGACAAAGAAGTACAGCACCTTCCCTTCGGTTGCTGTGGGCTGGAACATATCTAAGGAAAAGTTTATGATAGATTCAAAAGTTTTTTCCTCGCTTAAGCTCCGCGGAAGTTATGGGCAAACAGGCAACCAGGGTATTCCTCCTTATTCGTCCATTCCCATTATCGGCACCAGCAGCGTTGGATATTATTTCGATGGATCGACGCTTTCCATCAGCACCCCACTTGGTCCCCCCGTGGCAAGCAACCTGGTCTGGGAAACCACACTGCAAACGGATATCGGCCTGGATGCTGCCTTCTTCAATAACCGGCTGTCCATCTCGATCGACGCATACAAAAAGAAGATTTCAAATTTGCTATTCAGCTATGAAACGCCGGCCTACCTGGGTGGTGGCAGCTACCAACGGAATATCGGCAGCATTCAAAACCGAGGCATCGAGCTGGGCATTTCCGCCACGCCGATTATTTCCCAAACAGGAAAATTAAACTGGAATACGTTCTTCGAAATATCGTTCAATGACAACAAGGTCCTTAATCTGAACGGCCTGGACAATGTGATCGTAAGCGGTATCGGGCAGCCGCAGCAGAATATTTCAATTCTGAAGGTCGGCCAACCGTTGGGAGAATTTACCGGCTATAAATTCCTGGGAACCTGGAAAACCAGCGAAGCATCCCAGGCTGCCGCCTATGGCAATAAACCCGGCGACGCCAAATTTCTCGACGTGAACAACGACGGCATCATCAACCAGAACGACTATGTTCCTATCGGAAACGGAATTCCAAAATACACCTGGGGCTTCATCAACGACTTCAGCTATGGCAATTTCTCGCTGAGCCTGATGTTCGCCGGGCAGGGGGGATCGCAGATATATTCACAAACCATTGCCTATACCTGGGGACAGGCGCCCGGAACACGCAATGCTACCCTTCAGGAAGCCACTCATATGTGGACATCGAAGGATGAGACCGACGTGCCCGCATTCAGCACCACGGGTAGTTTCCCGACCAATAGCAGCCGTTTCGTTTATAGCGCAAACTTTATGAAGCTGAAAAATCTTTCATTAACCTACAGCATCCCCCAGCGCCTGGTGAACAGGGCGAGGATAAACAGCCTGGACGTGTATATCAGCGGCCAAAACCTGTTTACCATTACTAATTATCCAGGTTATGATCCGGAGTTGACCAATGCGCAAAATGCAATGACACAGGGTGTGGAAATGGCCGTCATTCCGAATCCAAGGACCTATACCCTGGGATTTAGGCTGGGCTTTTAAGCACTTTCAACAACGATTGATCTTTTGACAAAACAAGCAAAAATGAAACACAAGCTCATCATACTTTCCGCCTTATCGGGCCTGATTTTCTGGGGATGTTCCAAACTGGAAGAAGATCCCAAGGCCACGCTAACCCCGGAAAATTATTTCCAGACGCAATCTGATCTGGATGCCGCAGTGGCAGCGATTTACCAGGGCATGGTAGTAGACGGCGGCTATGCTTTCGACTTTCACCTGTATTCCTTCTTCGGCTCCGACGACCTGACCGCCGACCCCAACCTTGGCAAGGCCGATCAGCGAGACTTCGATCAGTTCAAGGCCAGCAGCGGCAACAATGCCATCGCCCACAGCCAGTGGGGCACGCCCTGGGCAGCCATCTACCAATGTAATAATGTCATTGAAAACTATCAACGCGTAAACAGTGACGACGCTTCGAAGAATGGCGCTGCCGGTCAGGCCTATTTCATCCGGGCCTGGAGTTACTATATGCTGGTCCGGACCTTCGGACCGGTGCCGGTGATCACCAAACAGGTAGGTCCCGACTATCGGCCGCCGCGAGATTCGATCGAAAATGTGTACGCACTAGTGGTCAGCGACCTGAAGACAGCCATCGGCCTGCTACCGACCAACTTTCCCGGGCAGCCCGGGAAAGCCACGCAGAATTCCGCGCGGTCGCTCCTGGCCAATGTGTACCTGACCATGGCCACCTGGCCTCTGAATCAGACCAACAACTATGCGCTGGCTGCGGCGGAAGCTGACTCCGTTATCCAGTCAGGTCAGTACACATTGGTTCCCGATTACGCGGATGTATTCAAAACAAACAATAATTCGGAATCCATCTTCGGGTTGGAGTTCAATGTCAGCGGTGGCAACCCTGACCGGTTCTACGGCGACTGTTCTATGCCCTGGGAAGAATACGGGTTAGATGGAAATTTCGGCTGGGAAGAATTTTATCCCGAGATTAATTTTTTCAAAGACGCACCCGTTTGCAAAAGAACAGATGAAGAGTTCTATACTACGTTGAAATTACTGCAGCCGGATAAAACCTTTCTGCTGGTACCCTATAATTCGCCGCAAACGCGTAACCAGCATCCCTTCTACCGCAAGTTCCGTGCGGCGATTGATAACCAGGGTTGCCTCGAAACTGATTTGGAGATCATATCTATGAATCCAAGCACCAACAAAACCAATGACGTGATCCGGTATCCACAGGTGCTGCTGGATTTTGCCGAAGCTTCCGATATGGCGTCGGGCGGACCCACAACCGAAGGATATGCGGCTATCAACCTGGTCAGGGCCCGTGCCGGCGAGGCGCCGCTTACGCCTGGTCTTTCCCAGACCGCATTCCGTGATTCCGTGGTGTACGAGAGAGCCTATGAGTTTGCAGCGGAATGGGGCATCCGGTGGTATGATATTGAGCGGCTGCAGCTTCTTCCCCAGATCGTGCAGGCAAGGAATCCACTGGAGAACCCGATCAGCGCGAACGTTAACCTGCAGCAGAAGTATTATGCACCGATCCCGGTCAACGAAATGCTAAAAAATCCGCAATGGACACAGAACCCTGGATACTAGCAATTATAGGGGTTTAAACAAGGGGGTTGACCTTTCAAGGTTAACCCTTCTTTTTTCAGGAAATTAGCATCATGATAGGGTTGAGGATCATACTACCTGCTGTTGCTCTGCTATTGCTACTGCACATGAAAATACAAAGCCAACCCCTTTCGCCTGCTGTGGCTTCGTCGCCCGCCCCGCCTTCTGTGCTCGAAAGACAGATCAGCATTGCCGGCGATCCCATTGATCCGTTCTGTATGGTGCGTGACCGGAACGACGGTTACCTGCTGGCGGCAACCTATACGGCGCAAACCAGCGATATTTTTGCTGCCAGAACAACCGCTTTCATCCATCTCGACAAAAACGGCTGTGTCGACTGGTCGGAAAGTCTTCCGCCCGGCAGAGTGGAAGTGATACAGGCCATGATCGCCACCAGCGACGGCGGTTTCCTGGTCAGCAGTTTCCCGCACCAGGACCAGACACAGAACTACCCACGCTTCCTGATCCTTTTTAAGCTCGACCGCCAGGGTGCTCTGCGCTGGTCTCATGCCTATGTCGCCGGAAATTCGGTGAACAATTATTATTCAGCCCTCAGCGAATCGGCGGACAAAGGTTATCTGGTAGAGGCAGGCTCCTTTCCTACGGACGACAATTCCTCTTTTCTCTCCATATTCAAAACCGACGACCAGGGCAATATCCGCTGGAGCCGCGGGTTGGCGATGGAAAGCAGTGCCCAGTACAATGTCGGCGGTATATTGGAAAAGCATGGTTTCGTGTATGCATCGGGGTCAGTATACGAACCGAATGCTGCAGTTCCCTTCGTTCGCTCTTTCCTGGTCAGGCTGAACACCGACAATGGCTCAGTAGCATGGGTGAAACAAAACGATGCGGGGCAGTCCCTCCGGTTCTCCGATATACATGTTTACCGGGACGGACTCCTGGTGAACAGTTCAACTCCCGATGGGCTGACCCACCTGATCTATACTTCAGACGATGGAACGGTGCTGGGAGCGAACCGGATCAGCAATCCGTACGGTTCATTAAAAGGTGGAGAAAATATTTTCGTGGATGGAAGTAATGATATTTATTTTCATCAGGCCTCCGGCCTTTTTGGCAGCAAGCCAAAATATATCATGATGCGGTTGAACGCAGAGCGGCAGATCCTCTGGCAGTATGATTTTGCCTCTTCCGGCCCGGAGGTTGCGGGCTGGTACCAGCTTGAACCGGCAGAAGCCAACGGCTTTGCGGCACTGGGCAGTGGTCAATCGCCGGAAGGATTCGGTTCACTCACCTTCCTGAAATCGGATTCCACCGGCGCGGGCTGTTATACTATAACATCGGATCTCACTATTAACCCGGAATCTGTTTCCCTTCCTCCCGCTGCCTTGGCCACGAACACAGACCTTGCCATGACTATCGTCGATTCACCTCAGGTCTTCAACCCGTTCACCGTCGGCACGAGACTGTTTTGTCCGGCAGACCGGGCAGACGGTGCGATCACCCGGCTGCCGAGGGATACCATATTTTGCGGAGCGGCGGATGCTGCGCTGAACGCCGGCGGAGGATATATTAAGTATCTGTGGCAGAACGGCAGCGCAGATCCGGTGTTGCCCGTTTCGCAGGCGGGCACATATTGGGTATCAAGAACCGGCACCGGCGGCTGTACCACTACCGATACCGTTCACGTAGAAGCAATTCTTTCAACGCCGGCGGGTTTTCTGCCGCCAGACACCGTTGCCTGCAACAGCGAACCCCTTTTACTTAAGCCACTTCGTCCTTATGCTGGCTATTTATGGAATACCGGGGAGACAGGCGTTTCGATACAAGTCAACGGACCCGGCATCTATACTTTGCAGGTCACGGACAACAACGGTTGCACGGGCAGCGACAGCATCCGGGTCACTACCCGGAAATGCGCCGACATGATCTATTTCCCGAATGCTTTCACGCCGGAGGGCGCAGGTTCCAACCGTATTTTCAGGCCTGTCGTGGATGGGAATCCTACGCTCTATTCTTTCAGAATATTCAACCGCTGGGGGCAGTGCGTCTTCGAGAGCAGCACGCCGGGACAGGGATGGGACGGCCGCCTGAATGGCGTAACCCAGGCCACCGGAGCTTATATCTGGGACTGCATTTACAGGTTTGGCGCCGGGCAGGAAAATCATCGCCGCGGAAATTTTATTCTGATCCGATAACAAAACAACGATATGCAAAAGACTGAATCACCGGCAGTATCCCGTACCCGGCGAAAGACCTGGCTGTTCCGGCTCCTCAGTATCGCGCTGCCGCTGATCCTGCTGATCCTGCTGGAAATCTCATTGCGTTTATTTAATTATGGTTACGATCTGCGGCTTTTCGTGGAATATCCGGTGAACCGGGAATATCTTGTAATGAATCCCAATGCGGCCAAGCGCTACTTCAACGACCCCGCGCTGGCGCCAGCAGGTAACCACGAACCTTTCCGGAAAATAAAAGGGAAGAACACCTTTCGCATCTTCGTGCTGGGGGAATCAACTACCATTGGATATCCCTATTTTCACAACGGTTCTTTCCACCGCTGGCTTCAATACCGGCTAATGCGGAATTTTCCCGACCGGGATTTTGAGATCATCAACCTCTCCCTGACCGCGGTGAACTCGTACACCGTGCTTGGCTTTGCCCGGGAGATCGTAAACTATGAACCGGACGCCGTGCTGATCTATACGGGCCATAACGAATATTATGGCACGCTGGGTGTCGGATCCACCAGCCGGATATCCGGGAATCCGCGGATCGTGCAATGCGTGCTGGCAATGCGGCAGCTGCGCATCGTACAACTGGCCTCAGCAGTGTACCGGAAGGTTTTGAAGCTGACAAGGCATGGCAACGGTGTTCCCCGCGGAACCATGATGCAACTCGTGGCGGGTGACCAGCATATCCCCTACGGCTCTGAAATCTACCGGCGGGGAATCGACCAGTTCAGAACGAACCTGGATGAGGCACTTGACGTATTGAATCAGCATCATGTCCCTGTTTTTTTGGGAAGCCTGGTCTGCAATGACCGGGATCAGCAGCCCTTTGTCAGCATCCCGCCAGACAACGCCCATGCCGTAGTATTCAGAAAATATTATGATGAAGGAGTAAAAGCCTTTGAGCAGGGCGACGTGCAGTCGTCTCTCGCGTGCTTCACTGCAGCCAATAAGATTTACAGCGACCATGCGCTCTGCAATTATTATGTCGCGCGGCTTTATTACGTACAGCGGGATTATGCGAAGGCAAAAACTTATTTCGAAAAGGCCAGGACCCTCGATGGCTTACGGTTTCGCGCATCCGAAGAACTGAATGGCGTTATCCGGGAATTATGCGGCAGATATCCCGATGCACATCTGGCCGATGCAAAAAACCTGTTCGAGGCCAATATTCCGGATCATATTATTGGCGCGGAGCTGATGCTGGAGCATGTACATCCCAACCTGGCCGGCTATGCATTGCTTTCGGAAGCTTTTTATGAAGCCATAAAAAAGCAGGGACTTTTCCCTGACCCTCCCCAACGGGAAATGAGCTTTGCCGAACTGCGGCAGCAAATGCCGGTTACCCGGGTAGATTCGCTGGCAGGCAGCTATAAGATAAAAAAGCTAAAGAGCAGCTGGCCATTCAGCGAACCCTTTCAGGCCGACACCCTGCCATTGCAGACTGAAGAAGATCGACTGGCTTACAATATGGCTTTTCGAAACCTGCACTGGCCTCAGGCCATGGAGAACCTGTACCGCTATTATCTTGGCCTTGGCCGGTTCGCCGATGCAAAGACCGTAGCGGAATCCCTGGTATTGGAATACCCGCAGGAAGCAGTCTATTATAGCCGGGCCGCCAATCTCTACGGCCGGATGGGTGACCTTGAAAATGCAGCCTTCTATTTCAGAAAAGCATTTATGCTGTCTCCGGGTTACGAGGAAGCACGGTTCCTTTTTGTTATTTATCTCGATCTGGATCGCCCGGAAGACGCTATTCCGTTTATAGACTATTCCATCGACAATAATATATCCACCCGGAAACTAATTCCGATTAAACAATATACACAGGATATAATTCGACTGGAGCGAACCGCTGCAAAGGACACATCCAATTTGAATTTGCTGATGAACATTGCCGACAGGTATGCTCTTATGGGAAATCAAATGGCTGCGTCCAAGTACATAACGAGGATTCTGGAAAGAAATCCGGCAAACGAGGCAGCCCTGGCATTAAAAAAGAAGGTGGAGCAGGAGAAAGCGCCTTCGCCGGTTCAATGAAATCGAATCATGAAGCCGCCTGAACAGCATTCATACTTCTGTCCGTTCGATCCACGCCGGCGCTTTTATTGAAACTTTCCATGAATGAATGAGAGGAGCTATACACCTTTTCACATTAACATCTGTTTATTTTTTTTGTCTGAATATTTTATTTAGCTTTACTGAATCACGGTTCTCTTTCAGACTGGCATTATTAATTCCCGCTAAACCCGCACTGTCCACGTCTTCTCTTATTTCTGGTCCCCGAGCAAAATTGTTTAACCTCCAGCATGTTGGTTAAGCCGGTTTATTTTTTGTTGAACCATTAAAATTTAAAACTATGGGGTACTGTAAAGCCATGAGTCAAACGACTACCTGTACAAAGCAGGATTGTGATGAAATCGGGGCCAATTATTCCGATGATGATCCGAATTCCTGTCTCTTGCTTTCCGCGCTAAAAGACGAACGGGCCATCCTGATGACCAGCACCTTGATCTATCCTACGCTGATCAAGTTCCGGGAAGTTATTCTGCGTCGAACCCCTTTAGGCCGACAGTTCGTTGAATACTTCGAGGAGTTTTATCCGGAAGCAAAAAGCATTGTATTAAAAGATCCGCAACTTGTGACCGACCTGGTTTGGCTAACCACCTATGTTTCTCCTTACCTGCAATCAATGCTCGGTGAAAAACCTTCCACTTCTCCGGAAGGGATTACAGCGATCAGCCTGCTTGCTTCGGAATTCCGGACGGGCACCTACAAAGCGCTTACATCGATCATGCATCGTTTCAGAAAACAGGGAAGCAAGAAATTCATCTCGGCCCTGGACGAGTCTGAAAAAATCCTTGGAGGATTTGTTGGCCTCTCCCCCGAAGAATCTCTCCGGAAACTAAATCGCCGGCCTGCCGGTGCAGAAGAAACTACCGGATCAAATAAGAAAAGCTAATGGCTCGTATACTGCCGGATTATCCGGAAACCAGGTCAACTGGATTGCTTTGCGGTCAGGCGCTGATTGACCGGGTTCTCGATAATATCGATTTCATGCCGGTGGTACAGACTGCCGTGATAGACGGACAGGTGGCCAGTCCACAGCTGGCCTTCTCCGCCCTGGAAGCATTTCTGCAATGGTTTTCGCTGCTTCCCCGAATTGAAGAATCGGATAATTATGTCATGTTAAAAGGGGATGTGGACCAGTTGTGGCATGCCGCCATCGTCAACACTGTAATCTACCGTAAGCTCTGTGAAGATTATATCGGGAAATTTGTTGATCATCAACCCTCCCTCGAAACACCTAAATATTCCTGGATCCTGGGAACTGTTTCGAGGCTTGAAAAAGCATTCGGCTCCCAAATGCATCCAATATTCAGGGAGTGGCTGCTGTCAGCCGATACACACTGATCCGTCCCGTTCGTTCTGTTCCTGTTATCCGTTCTCTGCTGTTATCCGCATTCTGCGGAGCAATCGTTGCATGGCCAATTGCCTGGCGGGGATCACCAGCCTGACAACCGGCCTGGAAAACTATTTTTTCACCATCAAAACGCAGAATCATGAAAAAAGAGAGCCTGCATGAATTTCTTAACGAAAAACGGCAAAAAAATGATCCTGGTTATATCCGCGATTTTATTCTCGCCAAACCTGCAAAAAAATGGGCCTGCCATCAATCCGACCAGATCGTCAGTTACCAGTTGAATCAGGATATTACGCCGAGGGGAAGATATAAAGTGGAACAGTACCTGAAAGATTATAGCATCTTCGACACCGGCAACGGGTTGTCGACAGAGACAGTTGTACGGCAAAACGAAAAAACCAGTCGCTTCGATTTTCAAAACAGTGGTCTGTTTCGTGGCGATGTCAGCTATATTATCAACGAACACGACGACATCCTGCATCTTGATCGAACAATCAAATGTTATCTGCACCTGGAGAAAAAAGTGGCGCCCAAATTCACTTTCGCCGACAAAGGGAAAATTGAGATTTCCGTAACTGGCGGGGAAACATGGAATAAGCATACTGTGACCAGGATCACCATCACCGTGACGTACCCCGAGGCGCTTCGGTATGAGCTCTGTTTATGGGATGACAAAACAGTCAAACCCTTTGTCGATAACATATGTAAAACTGTATTGGGTTGCGATGACAGGCTTCAACAGGCGGGAGTGAGTCTCCGGGAAATCAGAAAATATGGAATACCCGTAAAAGGCAGTACCTATTTTCAGGATTCCAAAAAAGAATGGGTACGGGCCACCTCCTTCGAACTTCATGACATTAAGGTGGAAAAAGCCGCAGGAAAGCTGTTCGAAATTCCGTCGAATTATGGCGATCTGCGCGACTATAACCGGAATTTTAAAAAAGAGGGGAAAAAACATTACCCTGGCCCTTCGGTACCCATTGCAGATGTGCTTAGTCCCGGTTTTACCTATAAACCCTCCCGGCCCCGAACAGACGACGATCAGAACGATAACACAGCGCGAGGGGATTTCGCCATGCTCGCCCGTTCCAACGAACTTCAGTTCCCCGAATGTTTTCCAAGCACTTTTGCGTCTCTCGTTTCGACCGATGTTGACCAGAAAGCGCTCGATGATATTCGCTGGCTTGCAAATGCCACTACCAAAAGATTGACGGGCTTTTCCGGTTCCGGCGGCCATATCGACATCGATTGGCTTGCCCAGTTTGCTACGAATGCCGCAGCACTGGCCGGAGGTCCCGGAAGCGGGCTGTTCGCTATTATGCGCGACCCGACAAACCACCTGGGCCTGCTGGATAAACTGGCCATAAAAAATGTACAGCAGTTACTGGCAGCCGGTACAATAACCACTGACCTCGATTTCAGCGCCCAGCCCGGGCTTTTGCTCAACGTAAGCACGGCGCTTGGACTGGCAACGGATCAACGATGGGATAGCCTTAATAACAGCGATCAATTTGCATTGGTGGAGTTATATGTGGAACAGCGGCTCGCACACCTGAAATTAAGTTATCCTTCTTCAACCGGCTGGCAAACGGTATTTCACGATCTGATCACTTTCGAGCTCACAGACATCGACTTTGATATCAACATCAACAACAAGGCAGTTATAACGACCCTTGATTTTGACAGCGACTCCATTCACCTCGTAATCGGCCTGGACGATGTAAGCGGCAAAGCCTGGGTGATCCGGTCGGCAACTGCGCTGTACTGGGGATTAGTTGCAGTCAGCTGGCTGGGATGCTTTTTTGTTCCGCTACTCTGCACGTTAGCAGCAGCGCTGACTGCAGTCGGTATCTTTCTGCTGATGGACATCGCCTATTTATCGATAGATCTTTCCAATCTGATGATCGACAGCCATATCCGGTTCGTACCCAATGGAGCCGGCGTATTGCAGCCCGATGTATCACTGGCGCTGACTGCTAACGTAAATGTTTTTTACATGAGCGTTATACCCGATGGCGTTCACCAGATAATCGCGTTGATTATAACAGCCGTTGCCAACCTGACCAGCATTGTGCTCAATACTATTCAATCGCAATTGCAGGACAAGCTGAACAGTTTCGTCAAGAACGATCTGAACCTCAGTTATCCGCCGGCCTTCGGCCCTGTACCTCTGGCGGGACTTAGCAGCCAGTCGGTATTTGCACCGGATGATAATCTCTATCTCGAAGCCGGACTGAATGCCGGTCTGTTTGGTATAACCAGTCCGTTTATTACCCAGGTAGAAAAAGACGTCATGCAGAATCTGCTCGTCTTCAGGCAGGAGTTCAAATCCAGCTTCACCGATCCGGTCGCTGCCTACAATGCGACGACGCTGCTGAATTGGGCCCAGAAGCCTGACTTTCTCAACATCGCCCGCTACTATTTCGGAAGCGTGATCTCGCAAAACTTTCTGAATCACTATGTATATACGCTTTGGAGGACCGGCGATTTCAACTACGACTTTACGCAGGCGGAGGCAACCAAAATATTTGAGCTGATACAACCATATTTCCCGGAATTTAAACGGGTGAACCCGGCTAATGTGCATGCTCATCTCTGGCCGGCTACTTCTCCGCGGACGGTACTAACCCCCTACCCGGCATCACAGGGACAATACTATGCGGCGACCTTTATGGACGACCTGCGGCTTTGCATTGAAATTGGTGAAAATCAAAAGAGAATAAAAGACAATCGGATCGAATTCCTGTTCTCCTGCGAAGCTTTTACAGAACTTGGCTTCGGAGGCCGCGTACCCGGGAAAACCCTCGATATCCTGAAGGTAACCGACCGGGTTTTCGACATTTATTTTGACACCAAAAAATTCATCATTACCCTGATCCATCCGGAAGTCTATAGTTTCCGGATGAACAGTATAACCTTAAGCTCGAATGTCGA
>DASZRP010000322.1:0-20991 GCA_035548895.1 Puia sp.
AGTGGTAACGAGAAATAAAATAGCAGAACAAAAAATGAGATTATTTATCACATGCGATAGTTATTGGGAGGCTAAAATTGATAAAGTATTGAATACTTTGTATCATACCGGCTACAAACATTTTTTTGATAGGCAAAACTACGGATCTTCGCTTGATGGTGTAGCCATAGTTCTAATATGTCAAGACTCCAGTTTAAATCTGAGGCAAAGAATTAGATTTTCAAAAAAAGAGAAGACCATTTACTTAGATATTCTGCTCGACTTGAATCAATTTCTCCTAATTGATCAGAAACAACGGGAAGAAATAGTGGCGGGGAGATTGATACACGAGGTGCCAGCAATTATTGGCAAATATAAATTGAAAGACTTCGATCTCCCTAAATTTGAGGCCGACTTTCGGGCTTGGGCATCAAAGATTTTATAGAGCACCTAAAGAATGATTTTTAAATACTTTCCAACAAATAAAGTAATGTTCGACTCCATAGTCCTGGAATTTAATGAGAGACGTCACTCTGTTCGTGGTAGGCTTGCATTAAGCTATGAAGAGGATAATGAAATTATTTCATTGGGAAAGGGTAATGAGTCAATCATTATGAGGCGGGATGTATATAGAGGCTTGAATTCTACACAGTTTTTTTTCTTCCTTGATTATGACAAAGACGATATGCTGAGTGAAATTGAGATTCATCGGTGCGAGGGGATTGAGGTGCTATCTGTTTCTTTTACATTCGACGATGAACTCGATTCGGTAGCTTTGGAATTGAGTAAGTATTCAGAGATAAGCATATTGAGTCAAGGTGAGATCTTTTTCAAAGATCTGAAAATGGTCATCAGTGACAAGAGGAAAATGGGTGGAGAAGGGAGTACTATTGGCTATTTTTATTGTGCGTCTGATGTGAGTCACATTGGTTAGATGCGGCTGCTGTGTGCGACGTGACTAAAAAGGGAATGCAGATCATCAAAAATGAAGCTATTTCTAAAAAATGGCAGGCTCAAATTAATTATATGGAAGTTGCTTCAATTTTTAGTTCAGAAAGGGGATTGGCGAACTTGTTTTATAAATTTGCCAATGCTTATGATAAGTTGTCTTTATCATCAATAGATGACGATACAGCATATTTTGAAAATATCAAGGATGGTAGAAATGAGATATATCTGCATTACAAACTTAATGACATAGATAATGAGTTTGGTTATAACTATGCTGCGGAGCAAGCCGAATATGTGAAAGAATATTTTAAGGGCTTTCCTGTTTTTTTGTTTGATATTTCTTTCCGGGACATTTCTTTTTTCAATACGCTTTTGACTGAGTTTGTATTTTTTTTAAAAAATCAAAAAGATATTGCAATAAACAAAATGCTTTTAAGCGATCCTTTTGATGGATTGAAACCGATTTGGTAGAGTTCACTGAGACATTTGAAACGGTGGTGGCCGATTGTGGATGTTGAAGGTGCAACACTTTATTGCAACCCTCGCAGTATAAGACTATTCAAAGAATAGGAGTATGAAAATTTTTGCTTTAATAAGCTTTATTTATTTAAATGCAATCCTGGGAAAGCTGCCGCGGTCTGAAGGACTGGACATTAATTCGGATTACGATAGTACCATAATAATTTCATTGCGAGTTGGAAACGATCTAAGAGATAGTTGCAAGTTGCTTATTGGCTTGAGTGGCCAAAATTTGGTTTTTAAAGTTATGGATACTCAAATGGAGTATTTGTATGATGCATCCGGATGTGGTGCCTGCGAGTTACCAAACGTCGATAAAAAGGAGGATTTGGTGCAAAAAACTCGATTGGACAATTCAGGCAAATACCCTCAATTTATCATTACGCCATCTGTTCATGGCTCGACGTACGGCGCTGAATACCTATTTATAATATGGCATGAAGTCAATAATTGGCACATATTAAAAACAAGTTTCCACAGATTCGTTATTAAAGATTCTAATGGGAAAGGACATCGGGAAATTATTGACTACACGAAAACATCTGCTGGAATTTCATACACATTCGAAAAAGGCTTGCTCAGGCGAGCCAAATAAGGATAAGTATTGACGTTTTAGCCACGATTAAATAAATAGGAAGTTCAAGTGCTACGCTAGTAATACAAGCGCGAGCTAACGGAAATAAATTATCTTTAGATAACAGGCGAGAGTCAAAAAATATCAAGGCGATGGTAACTAGAATACTTTGTTCGTCATACTTGTTCGATTTTGAGAGTAGCAACAAAGAGATAAATGCTGTCGTAAAACAAGAGGCAGATAGGCTGGCAGCGCAAGTGCATTCGGATAAACTTCAAGATTGGGAAATTTGCTTTCAATTTTTGTACAACAACGTAAAAAGTATCCTTATATATACTAAAGGGAGGTCGTACCCGGTGGAAAAGTATAAAGATATTATTGTGCACATTCCGATGCCCACAAAAGACAAGGTTGCCTGGGGCGTGGATATCGGCCAGCATTTGTATGCAAGCGAAGATCATTTAGATCACTTGCTGAACGGGTTTCATATTCTCGATGTGGATTATAATAGATTTAAAAGCCGTAATGAATATTCATTGGACTGTATGCAGAGAGCTGTTGAATTTTGCTTTACCAAAGGGTTTACTATCAACAAGGTTTCTGTGAAAAGAAAAGAGAGGGTTGCAACCCGAAAATTAAATAGATAAAGATGAGCGGTGTTTTCAGTTGTATAGAAAATTTGGATATGAAGAGTTTTAAGATCGAGACCATCAAAGAAGGTGTTATGGTCAAAGATTTATATGGAGATACGCCTCTGCATGCTTGTGTGCTCAAAAAGGATTTGGAATTTGTTGAAGAGATAATGGAGTATAACCCGGATTTGAATGCGCAAAATCATAAGGGTCAAACTGCGCTTCATTATGCTGCTGAATTAAACCTGGTTAGAATTGCCTCGTTATTACTCCGGTGTGGCGGAGATCCTAATATTCAAGATAAGTATGGAAACAACCCTCTTTGGAGTGCAATTTTTTATGATAAAGGTTTTGGGAATAACTTAGAACTTATTAAGCTTTTATTGGATTTTAATAGCGATAAGAACCATAAGAATTTGGCCGGGTTATCTCCACTCGATTTTGCAAAAAAGGCGAATTATCCAGAAGTTGTGAGTCTCCTTGAGAACTGATTTTATGTCATGACTTGCTGTATCTATAATTACGGACAAAGATGGCAAATGATAAAAGTTTCAGAAGAACATTATTAGGCTGGTGGCATTTCTTTATCTACAAGCCGGGAGGTAAAAATATCTACTGGGAGAAGATTATTTCGAGTGTGGTGATTATTCTTGGTTTTATAGCTTGGTTTTTTTATAATGAAAGAAAACTGGAAAAATTAAGAATTGAACGGGAAACGTTTGGTAGATACACAATAGGTATTACAACAGGATCACATAAAAACATCCGGGGAAGCCGATCGGTTGATTATATGTTTAAAGTGAATGACGTAACGGTCACTGACAGTTATACATGGAGCCAGCCGGTGATTGTGAAAGCTTCCCGGAAAACAGTAGCGATTTAGATTAAAATTAAATCGTTAAAATTGGGAAGCAATGAAAAAGACAAAATTCACGGAGAGCCAGATTATTGGCATTCTCAAAGAACAGGAACAGGGCAAAACGGTGGCCGAGATCTGCCGTTCCCATGGGATCAGTCAACCTACCTTCTATAGCTGGAAGAGTAAGTTTTCCGGTCTGGAGGTAAGCCAGGTCAAACGGATCAGGGAACTGGAGGCTGAGCTCAGCCAGTATAAAAAGATCGTTGCCGAACAGACCCTTGACATTAAGGTGCTCAAAGATGTAATCGAAAAAAAACTCTAGGGCCTGGCGAAAAGCGTGAACTGATCCGTTATAGCCATCAAGAGCATGGGATCAGTATTTGGCGGGCCTGCAAACTGTTAGACACGCATTGCTCGGTGTACTACTACCGGGAGCATCCCCGGGATGACGGACCAGTTCGTGATGAACTCAGCCGGCTGGCCGTTCAGCATAACCGCTGGGGATTTTGGATGATGTTCGGACGGCTAAGGGAGCTTAACTATCAGGATAATCACAAACGGGTTTACCGGATTTATACAGAGATGAAACTCAACCTGAGAAGAAAACATAAGAAGCGGCTGCCGGCAAGGATTTTGGAGCCGTTGGCCCAACCCATTGCCCCGAACCTGACCTGGTCAATGGATTTTATGCATGACGGACTGATCGATGGCAAATCATTCCGGTCTTTCAATGTGATCGACGACTTCAACCGGGAAGCCCTTTGTATTACGCTGGATAAAAGCCTGACGAGCCTGCGGGTGATCCGGGAACTGACAAAACTGATCGAATGGCGGGGAAAGCCAAAGAAGCTGAGAGTAGACAACGGACCTGAGTTTATTGCCTATGCGCTTGCCAAATGGTGTGAAGGCCAGCAGATCGATCTGACGTTCATCCAGAAAGGGAAACCCCATCAAAATGGCTATGTGGAACGCTTCAACCGCACTTATCGGGAAGAGATCCTGGACAACTACGCCTTTGAAAACCTCCGGCAGGCAAGGAAAATGACAGAGGCCTGGATGTGGGTTTACAACAACGAGCGGCCCCACAGTTCACTCGGATATATCAGCCCCAGAAAGTTCCTGTTGAAATATGGAAAACGCCCCGACGCACCGGACCCGGAAAAAGCGTTTCCCACATTCCAACAGGATAGTAATAATAAGTGGGAAAATATGTTTTTAACCGCTACTAACTAAGGGAAGCTTTCAATTGCAAAAGGAGGTCGCTATTATGTTCGGTTTGCGTCAATTCGTCCTTCAAGCGATGAAATTTCGTTTGACCATCCTGTGCCGGATAGTATCGAAAGTGCTCCAGATAGTGGTTGGGTATATATGCCGGGGTATGAAAAATGAAGAGTTGTAAATTATCCTTTTAGATTTTTGATTCTGATTTTTACAGAATCAGGAGAAACAACATATATACCTTGTTGATTTAATTGCTGCGCCAGTGAATCTGGATAATGCTCTAAATATATATTGTAGTATTTGAGAGCGCTGTCTTTTTGATTGTTTAATTCGAAGGCTATAGCAAGCGAGTAGCTAAAATCATAGTTTACATCAAAAGCTTTTTTATATTCAGCGATGGCCTCGGGATATTTTCTGATCTTAATGAGGATCTTTGCTTTTTCGATTCCGGCATCTGAACTCGGATTTATTGCTATGGCGTAATCGCAATAATATAGAGCAGAATCGTATTGTTTTTGTGTAGCGAATATTTTTGCCTTTAAAATTAAAAGACGATCATTCCGAGGCTCACGTTCAAGTAGCTGATTAACTATATTATCAGCTGCGACCCAATGGCCGGATGAAATCAAATATTTTATGCTGTCATAGGCTTTTTTCTCAGCAACCAAATATTTGTTAAGAGAATCCAATGAGGTTGTTGTTTTTTTTCGTAGGCTATCTATTTTTTGCTTTACGTCAGGTTGCGGAATTAAGGCTTTGATTATTAGCGCAATAACAGAAATAATGCCAATGGCGATTAAGAATTTGTTCCTTCTGAAACTAATCATGGCATAAATGAGTATTATCTGAGTGTATCTAAAAAGAGGATATTTTTATAATGCAGCTAACGCGTAAATAAATATATGCCATTTTTATTTGTAGTCAGAACGGCTGAAGACTTTTTCAAGAATGTGAAGAATGTGGGCTGGGATAGAATTAAAAAATGATGGAGACAAAAAGATAATGACAGTAAAATTGTTTTTTATAGGCCTGATTCTTTCAAAGATATTGACCGCCATTTGGGTAGCATTGATGGCTGCTCATTTTGAACAGGGCATTACTTTTTTTCAGTTCTTAATAGTCCTTCTTTTATCGGGAACTGCGGAAGGTGTAATTATGCATTTACTTTTATTTTGTGTTTATTTTTTCAACATCAAGTTAGCGGTCATTAAAATTGCATCGAAAGTGCTCTTTTTTATATTCCTGGTTTTAAGCGGAAGCCTGTATTTTGCGATAGTAACGTTGGTAGGCTGGAATATTTCAAAAGACTCTTTTAAGGACTTTGGAAGTTATATGAGCCAAGGCTCTTATTATTCGATCTATACATTAGTTGTTGTGCTTATTTTGATTATTATTGGAATTAGGAGTAGAGGTATTCTGCAAAAGACAATAAGTTAAAGATCAGGCGATTTTCTCTGATAATGGGAAATTGCCAAGTTTTCAAAAAAGTATATTCAGAAAAGCGTCGACTTTTCCTTCACATCCGGCGCTGGCAGTTTGAGCTTGCGCTTTACTCAGTCGTCGCTGCCGGTATAGTCGGTCGGGCGGTGGCCGTTCCCAAGGTCCGGCTCATCGGTAGATATTTTGACCGATAACCGCTAATACTTCACCAATTCCGGCCTGATCTCGTCGATATAAGACAGAATACCCCCTTTCAGGTTATACAGATTGGTGAAGCCGAATTTTTCTTCCAGCTCGCGTATGGCCTTGGTGCTTCTTCCGCCCATTTTGCAGTGAATTACAACCTCCCGGTCGGTCGCGATACGGTCCGCATTGCTGGCAATAGTATTCAAGGGAATCAACTCGCCGCCGATTTCCACGATTTCGTATTCGCTCGGTTCCCTCACGTCGATGAGCTGGAATTTTTTTCCGGTTACCTGCCATTCATATAATTCTTTCGCCGTGATTTCTCTGACCGGCTTTTCTTCCACCGCCCTCATGCCGCAGAATTGTTCATAGTCGATGGGCGCGTGAATGGTGGGATTTTTTCCATTCACCGGATTGTCGTCCCGGCGCCTGATCTGAAATGTCCGGCTTTCGAAGTTGAGCGCGTCGAAGGTGTAAAATCTGCCCGACAGCACATCCCCAACACCGGTGATCACTTTGATCACTTCCAACGCCTGCAGGCTTCCGATAATACCAGGCAACACACCCAGCACGCCTCCTTCGGCGCAGCTCGGAACCAATCCCGGTGGCGGAGGGGTAGGATAGAGGTCGCGGTAGTTCGGCCCCCGCTGCCCCTTTGCATCGACATAGTTGAATACCGAAACCTGGCCTTCAAATTGAAAGATGGACGCATATACATTGGGCTTGTCCAACAATACGCAGGCGTCGTTCACCAGGTAGCGGGTAGGGAAATTGTCGGTGCCGTCTGCAACAACGTCGTAGTCCTTGAAGATCTCGAGGGCATTGGCCGAATTCAGATGAGTATTGTACAGCTTGAATTGCACATGCGGGTTCAGCGCCTCAAGACGTCGCTTCGCGGCTTCTACCTTGGGCTGGCCGATCGCATTCACGTCGAACAATACCTGCCTTTGCAGGTTGCTGTCGTCCACCACATCGAAGTCAATGAGGCCGATGGTGCCGACACCCGCTGCCGTGAGATAAAGCAGGGCCGGGCTGCCCAATCCCCCGCTTCCGATCACCAGCACTTTAGATGCCTTCAGTTTTTTCTGGGCTTCTTCCCCGAAACCGGGGATAATGATATGACGGTTATAACGCGCTTTTTCCTCTCTGGTAAATGTTATATTCTCTAATGACATGATTCGAAGTTTTACAATGAAATGCCTCCGGCAATGGCTGGAACGATGCTCACCAAAGTAGCGTCGTTAACAAGCGTGTTTTCTTCCTGCAGGTCGCGGATATCTTCCTCGCCGGCAAAAACGTTCACAAAGGAGCGGATCTTTCCCTTCTCATCGAGCAGGTGCTTTTTCAGATCGGGGAAATTGGTGGCCAGCGACTGGATGATCTCGCCAACCGTTTTAGCGGGTATCTGCACTTTTGCTTGCTGATTGGTAAACTTGCGCAGGGGCGTTGGAATGATAACTGTAGCCATAGCTTATATTGATTGATGAATGGTTTGTATGGTGAGCGTATTTTCTTCGTCGAATTGAGCCTGATCGTTGAGCCGCCAGGAGCGAACATGATCCACAATGCCATCCTTCACCGAAATGATAATATAGGAGAAGTAGGGCTGTGCGGCAACACGATCGTGCTCTGAAGGTATGGCCGGATGATTGGGATGAGAATGATAAATGCCGAGCAGGGTCAGGTCGTGTTCAACGGCATATTGTTCTCCCTTCATATAATCCCGCGGCCCGATTTCAAAGCGGCGGCGCTTATCGCCGGGCTTAGCATTGTCGACAATCAGGATCTCGGTGACTACGCGATTGCCTTCCTCATCTTCTTTCCCGTACAAAAATCCACAGCATTCATCGGGAAAGATCTGCACCGCGTGCCCGAGCATTTGATCCAATGGGGTTGGTTGAAATCTGATCATTTGAGTATTTTATTTAAGACTTCACTGTATTTGTCGCCATTATCGGGAAGAACCGTGACAATAGTCCCCTCGCTGATTCCTGAAGCCACCCGGATGGCGCCCGCCAGGTTTGCGGCCGACGAAGGGCTCAGTTCCAGACCTTCTTTTTCTTTCGCTTCGCGGATCAGGGCGTAGGCTTCTTCGGTAGAGATCTCCAGGTTTTCATCCGCCACGAAAGGATCATAAATTTCGGGGACGACTGCGGTATCGAGATGTTTCCAGCCCTCCAGGCCGTGCATGGGATTGTCCGGCTGCAGTGAGATCAGGCGGATGGCAGGGTTATATTTTTTTAGTCTCCTCCCGGTGCCGACAAAGGTTCCGGTAGTGCCGAGGCCTGCCACGAAATGGGTTATCTCGGGCATGGATTGAATAATTTCAAGGCCGGTTCCATAGTAATGCGCCTTCCAGTTGTTTTCGTTCCGGTACTGGTCGGCATAATAATACAGGTCAGGATTTTTTTCCGACAACGCGCGGGCAACCTGCTGTGCGCCGTCGGTTCCCTCAAACCGGGAAGTCAATATCAGTTCAGCTCCCAATGACTTTAATATTTCTTTGCGCTCCCGGGACGCGTTTTCCGGAAGGCATATAGTAACAGGAACTCCTACCGCCTGTCCGATCTGCGCATAGGCGATCCCGGTATTGCCGCTGGAAGCATCGAGCAATATTTTACCTGGGGTGAGTTGCCCCGACTGAATGGCATCCTGGAAAATGGCATAGGCCGCGCGCGCCTTTACGCTGCCGGATAGCTGCATCCATTCCTGCTTCGCATAGATCGCCACATCCCGTTTCTGAAAGATCTTACGGATCTTGAGCAGCGGGGTATTCCCGATCCGGGACCGAAGATTGGCCACTCTTTCCGGAATAGCCGGAAGGCTCATAGTCGCAAGTTTTGACATAATGGCAATAAAAAAGCCCCACCTGGGTGGAGCTTTGTGTTTTTAAAAATTTCTTCTATGTTATACACGAACTTCCGCCACCCGATCGATCCGGTGTTCACAACAGCAACAACAAGCGGTGAAAATTCCTGTGTTCATTTGCATAATTAACGCAAAGATAGGGAATTTGTTCAATTTAAAAATGCCGGCTGCTTATTTCAGCAGGCCATCGACCGTTACGGCTACATAGTACAGGGCGCCGATGGTCGGTCCCCCGGCATATTGAATATACCGGTGGTTAAAGATATCGGAGCCGCCCACTTTGATATAAGACTTCAGCTCCGGCAGATGAAACGTAATCTGAGCGTCGATGGTACTATAAGCGCTAACCGTTCCGTTCACCAGGGGGCTTTCCCAATAGAAGGCGTCCTGCCATCTCCAGGTTACGTTAAAGCCGACATTTTTCGCGATCTGGCGGTTGCCGAAAGACAGGTTGGTCGACCACCGCGGCGTATTGAACCCGGTTACAAAGATGTCGTCGGAGCTATTTGCCTTCATTTCATTGTAATTGATATTGCCGGCAACAGTATATTTTTTGTAGATGTTATAGGTAATGGCCAGGGAAGAACCGAAATTATGATAGGTATTTTTTGCGTTGGTATATACCCGGTAGCGGTCCTGGCCCTGGCTGGCCGCCGTTGTTGCCGTTGCAGCGGTAGCGTCCCGGTTGCGGTCGAGCATGGCCAGCACGGCGGCATCGGAGCCAACGGTTTCACCTTTGGGAACATAAACCTGTACCTGCCCTAAAAAGCCGTTGTACTGATTCGCATAGGCATCGATGTCAATTACCAGGCGGTTATCGAGCAATACGCTTTTATAACCTGCCTCGTAGGAAATAATTCTTTCCGGCCCGGCATCGGGCAGATTGGCTACGACCAGCAGATCGCGGTTGGCGAGCGCAGCGGCATCGGTATTGCCCTGGGCGCTGACGGCGGCGTTAAAATTAATGACCGATTGTTGGGTGTAGCTGTTTTCCAGATAACCCAGGCCCTGATTAATATAGGGCAGACTTCCAACCCGTTTTACCCTTCCATTGTTCACGTAGGAAAGCGCTTCAAACAAGGCCGGAAAGCGGTAACCCTCCTGGAAAGTGAAACGGAAGTTGTGGTTCTCTTTGAAAGTGTAGACCGCGGCCAGGCGGGGAGTGTAGACCGGTTTGAATTCCGGATTGTAGTCCCAGCGGATCGAGCCAAACAGCTTGAGCCTTTCCTCAAAGAAAGTCTTGGTGACCTGGGTAAATGCGCCGAATTTCTTGTAGTAAACATCCTTGCCATAGCCGCCGCCCGGTTCGGGCTTGTTCCTTTCGTCAATCGGGCGCGAAAAATCGACAAAGTTGTTTCCATCGGGAACTACTTCGTAAATGCGACCGTCGCCGCCGATCAGGAGGTCAAAGATCTTCACTTTGTCTGAAAGGTCCCATTGACCTTCGAGGTGGTAAGTATGGCTTCGCTGAACAAGCGCAGCGCCGCCGGTTACCGGCGCGTCCGGAATGGAAGAAGACTTAATGTCCCAGTTGTTGATGTTGATAATGGTGTTCTTGAGCTGATCGAACTCAGGCGTTCCAGGCTTCACGCGACTGGCATCAGCCTGTAGCCGCGCATACTGGGTCGCTGCCGCCAGGTTGGCGGAAGTGAGCGCTCCGCCGTTTTCAGAGGAGAATTCATTCAATGCATTTTTGAATTTGGTTCCCCAGCTCGTCGCCGTTTTAGTGTCCGTGGCGCCTCCGCTATAGAGGTCCATATTATCGGCCAATGGTTTCACATTATAGGAATCGCCGGTGTTTTCCAACAGGACATAACCGTTGATGAGAAAATGGTTCCCTTTTAACTGAAGATGATGGTTCTGGACAAGAACGTTATTGAGACGAACCTTATTCCCTCTTTGGAATACGCCGCTCATCACACCGGCCCGGTATCCATAGGAAATTTCCAGTTTTTCGTTTAATCGGTAGAGAAGCGATGCATCCACTTTGAAATTGCTCACTTTCGGGCTTACCAGGTCTGTTTCCCAGTAACCGGTTCGGGCGACACGCAGGGTCTGGTTTGGTTTTCCGTCGATCGTCAGCCCGCTCAGTGATACCAGGTTGCTGCCGGCCAGTGCGTCATCGCCGTATTTATTCCATCCGTCGAAAGCCACATTGGCATCGCCGTTTAAAGCAGGAAAGCCGGGATTGGCGCTCTTTAAGTTGTTCGGGTTCTGGTCGAGCCGGGTGTTCGACCGCCAGTCTATGCCCTGCATATAGCCCACATTCACTTTGAAAGCTACCCGGTTATTGAAAGCTTTTGCGTAGCGAATGGCTGTTTCCGTTAGTAAGCTGGGAGCGTCGTCGATGCCGTCCACATGGTTCACGCCCGTCTTTTGATAAACGCTCAGGCCCTGGTAAGTAAACGGATCTTTGGTTTGCAGGTTGGCGAGCCCGTTGATGGCGCTTAACCCGTAAAGCGCTGATGCGGCGCCGGGAGTAATTTCCACGCTGGCAATATCCAGTTCGGTTGGGCCGATGGCATTTCCCAGGGGTACGCCCAGGGTGGCTGCCTGCATGTCTACCCCGTCGACCAGTTGCATGAACCGGAAATTATTCGGGATATTGAAACCGCGGGTATTGGGCACTTTAAAGGTCAGGCTCGAAGTGGTCATCTGCACGCCCTTTACATTTTCCAGGGCGTCGTAGAAAGAAGGGGCTGCGCTCTCCCGGATAGCGCGTATATCGAGTTTCTCGATGGCGACGGGCGACTTAAGGCGGCTTTCAGATACCCGGGATGCGGTAACCACTACTTCTTTTCCTAAAGAGGTCTGCGTCAACAGGGCGATATATAATTTCGATTCGATGCTTTTTACTTCGAACTCCTGAGTCTGAAATCCGACCGAGCTAAATACCAGCGTCAGCGGGAATTTGAAGCGGGTACGCAGGCTAAAATATCCTGAGTCATTGGTCACGGTGCCGGAAATCGTATTCTTGATGGAAACGCTCACTCCGCCAAGCGGATTCCTTGCGTCGTCGACAACCCGGCCGGATATATCGATCAAGTTGCCACCCTGGGCGCGGCCGGGCGACGGAGCGGCAATCATCAGTATAAAAAATGCGGAGATAAAAAGAGAAAGACGGGTTTTGGATGACATAAGTTTCCTTCCTGTTAAAGCAGTATTTTTCATGATTATTGTTATTAAAGAATGAGAAGAGATAAAGCGCTGTTAATGGATTATATGCAACAGCAACAACGGGAGGTCATGGACATTTTCATAATTGTTTGAATTGGTTATATATTCAAGTCTATTGATTTAGTAGACTATATGTGTATCATTTTTTGTTCCTGCATTGGATGAATAACATTAAAAACTCAGTAAAGCATTTTGGACTCCCTTGATCAGGGTCATCAGGCTGGTCAGAATGACCACGGAGCCGACAGCGATGAACATGACCTTCATAGGGATTTTGCCAACCAGCCTGGCAGCAATGGGAGCGGCGATCAAACCGCCGAGAATGAGTCCCGCCACATCGATCAGGAAGATCGTTTTGAGCAGGATAAAAAAAGTAATGGAACTGGCGAACACGACAAAAAATTCGGCAAGGCATACGGAACCGATCACGTAGCGTGGATTTCTTCTTTTTGAGATCAACGTGCCGGTCACCAGCGATCCCCAGCCTCCGCCGGCAAAAGCATCCATAAAACCGCCTGCCGCTGCAAGCCAGCCTGCTTTTTTCACTTTATTCGATCCCGTTCTTTTTCTGAAGGCTTTCCGGATAATATAATAACCAAGGTAAAGCGTGTACAGGGAAAGGGGAACGCGTACATAGACCGAATAACGTTGTCCGAAGAAGGCAAGCGAAGCGCCGATTATGGCGCCGATCACGCCGGGAATGACCAGTGTTCTGAAAAGCTTTTTGTTGATATTGCCGAAGCGGTGATGGCTATACCCGGAAATGCCGCTGGAGAAAGTTCTTGCGGCATGTACGCGACTGCTGACAATGGCAGGACTGATCCCGTTTGCCAGCAGGAAAGTCGTGGAGATGGTCCCGTATCCCATGCCCAGCGACCCGTCTACCATTTGAGCCAGGAAACCGGTCAGCAGCATCATGAAAAAAACAGGGAGATCGATATACTTCGGAAGTTCCTTGAACAGTTCCGGGATCCGGCGATAGGGGACTGCCCAGGGCAGGCCATAACCGACCAGTATGAATACAAAAGCAAAGAGGCACCATTTTACTACGCTTGGCCATTTTTTCGCTTCGGGCTTGTCTGTCTGTTCAAGTTTTTCCTGCTTCGCGCTGATCACTTTGGTCAGGTCGTCCAGTTGTTTCACTTTTTCGGCGAAATCTCCTTTCAGGTCCTGCCGGATCACGTGCATGTTCTGAAGAACGCTTTCAATCTGATCGGGAATGAATTCGTTCAGCTGTTCCTTAATGCGTTTGGCAATGGTTGGCGATTTGCCATTCGTGGAAATGGCGATTTTCAGATTGCCTTTTTCTACTATTGAACCGAGATAGAAATCACAGAGTTCAGGTGTGTCTGCCACATTCACCAATAGCTTTCTGGCCTTGGCGAGAACACGGACATAATTGCTGACGGTCTTGTCATTTACCGCAACAACCACGATGTCTTTATCTTCGAGGTCCTCCGGTTCAAACGGACGTTCATAGAGGTGAATGGAGGGGTTTTCCTCCGCCAGCGCCCTCATTGCCGGAGAAATCGTTGTGGCAACGACGGTAACCGCCGTTCGGGGCGCATTGGATAAGATGGCCGATAATTTTTCCAGTCCCACTTTGCCGCCGCCCACCAGCAGCACATCCAGTTCTTCCAGTTTCAAAAAGACCGGGAATAAAGAATTCCTGTCGGTCTGGCCGCTCTCAGCAGCTGCAGACAGATCTCCTGGAATTTCTTTTTCTTTCATATATCGGAACGTTCCGTTTTGCTGGTGAGGGTCAAAAGTAGGATATTCCCTACTCTTTTTGTAGACTAAGAAGATTTATTTTTAGAAATTTCCGGAGTTTTTTTCACGAATTTGATCAGACGATCTGTTTTCTTTTAGCGAAATCGCCAAAGGATTCGTTTTTCAGTCTTTCCGCAGCGAATAATTTGAAGAGCGGCTCCAACTCTGCCAGTATCCCGGCTTCATCCAGGCTCTCGCGGTAAACCTTATTCAGCCGCATGCCCTGATGGTCGCCGCCAAGTTGAAGATTATATTTTCCTAATGAGGTACCGATGAACCCGATCTCGGCGATATAAGATCTTGCGCATCCGTTAGGACAGCCCGTCATCCGGATCACGATCTCTTCTTTGCCGAGGCCATATTTGTCTAATAGCGGTTCAATCTTGTCGAGCAGGCTGGGCAGATAGCGTTGCGCTTCGGCGAAGGCCAGGGGGCAGGTATTCAAAGCCACGCAAGCCATGGCATTTCTCCGCAGGGCGGAAATGGATTCCGTATATTCCCTGACCCGGTATTTGTCCAGTAACTGATTAATGAGCGGCTTGTCCTTTTCGGTAATATCGGACAGGATCACATTCTGATTAGTCGTAAACCTGAAGTTGAGCTTGCGGGTCTTTGCAATTTCGTAGAGCGCGGTCTTCATGGCAACCGCTTCGCTGTCGACCACCCTTCCGTTTTCTATGAAGGGCGTATAGTACCAATGGCCTTCGGAGTTCTTGAACCAGCCGTAATAATCCTTTCTGTCGGTGAATGTAAAAGGTTTTTCTTTTTCCAGCGGGAAGCCGGTGCGTCTTTCTATTTCTTCTTTAAACCAATCCACGCCCAGCCGGTCGACGGTGTATTTCAACCGGGCCAGCGACCGGTCACTGCGGTTTCCGTAATCACGCTGGATCGTAGCGATCTCGTAAATGGTTTTGAGTATTTTTTCTTCTCCGCTCACGAACCCGATTACCGTGGCCAGCCTGGGATAGGTTGCGGGATTGCCGTGAGTAGACGACATACCGCCGCCGATGGCTACATTAAAGCCTTTCAGTTCGTTTTTCTCCACAATGGCGATCAGCGCGAGGTCATTACCAAAAACATCCACGTCGTTATTGGGCGGAATGGCGATGGCAATTTTGAATTTGCGCGGCAGGTAACGGTCCTGATAAAGTGGATCTTCCTCTTCTTTTTTATCAAGCAGCTTTTCTTCATCCAGCCATATTTCATAATAGGCTTTTGTTTTCGGCAACAGCAGCTCGTTGATCTTATAGGAAAACTCATGGATCTGCCGGTGGATCGGCGATTGGTTGGGATGAGCCGAACAGATCACATTCCGGTTAATATCGCCGCAGGTGGCGATGGAATTCAGTTTCGCCTCACTGAAGGCCTTGATCGTCGGTTTAATATGCGTTTTCAACAGGCCATGCAGTTGCACGGTTTGCCGGGTCGTGATCTTGATCACGCCGGTAGTATGTTCTCCGGCAATATCCTGGGTGGCCAGATATTGATCGGCGGTAAGAAATCCACCCGGCAGGCGAAGGCGGATCATGAATGAATACAATCTCTCCAGTTTTTTCTCCGCCCTTTCTTCCCGCCGGTCGCGATCGTCCTGCAGGTACATGCCGTGAAATTTGACAAGCGCCTTATCCGATTCACTGATGGCTCCGGTCACTTCATCGGCCAGGCCCGATGTAATGGAGCCGCGGAGACTGTCGCTGGCCTGCTTAATCTTTTCTACGGATGATAAATTATTTTCGCTCATGTTTGTTTTTAATTGATGCTCTGTCTGCTCCCGGTTCATCCTAATAAACGTCCTTCAGATACCGCCCGGACCCTTTGAGGTTGTCAAGGAAGGTGTCGGCGTCTTCGCCTGATTCGCGGATAATATCGGTAATGGTTTTTTCGACGTCCTCGCTCATTCTTTTCGCCCCACACACATAGAGGGTCGCCCCATTCTTAATCCATTCATAGAATTCCTTTCCGCATTTTTTCATCTTGTCCTGGACATATATTTTATCCGACTGGTCGCGGGAGAAGGCCAGGTCGATTTTATTCAACACGCCATCATCGAGCCACTGCTGTATCTCTGTTTGGTAGAGGAAGTCGGTCGTGAAATGCTGATCGCCGAAAAACAGCCAGTTGCGTCCCGACGCGCCGGTCGACTCTCTTTCGGCCAGAAAGGCGCGGAAAGGTGCAATGCCCGTGCCAGGCCCGATCATAATGACATCGCGGTCGCTTTGAGGAAGGCGGAACTGATCGTTGTGATGAACATAGAAGTCGATCGTATCTCCCCGCTTCAACGCACAGAGCAGATCTGAGCACAATCCGTATTGGACCTCATCGGCGACGGAAAATTTATCACGGCCTACGGTCAGGTGCACTTCGCCATCGAATTTTTCAAGCGAGGAAGCGATGGAATACAATCTCGGTGTAATGGGCTCCAACTGCTGGATGAATGATTCGAACTGTGCCGCATCCTTGACGGGATGTTTGATCAGCAGTTCGAGCAAACCACTGCGGAACGGCTCTATTTCTCTTTCCGTATGCGCTGCATATTTCGTGATAATACGCTCCGGCAGATAAGCAATGTTCAGCTTCTTGTGCAATAATTCATAAGCCGTGCAGGTCTCGTCCCGGTGTACAAAGGATTGTTGTGGATCGATGCCGGTTCTTTCGATGATCGCCTGCACTAATAATTCGGAGTTGTGCGGTATGATGCCGATCGAATCTCCGGCCTGGTATTGAACGCCTTCTGCAGCGATCTCTATATGATGAGTTTGCTTGGAGGAACCGCGGTCGTTCAGGTTGATATTGGTCAGTATGGTTCCCTGGTATATTTTTTTCCCCGTGGTTTTCTTTACGGGCCTGCCCAGCGGCAGGCTGACCGTGGTTGCGCCGCCCAATTTTTGAAGCACGCTGGTAAACCATGTTTCGGCGTCGGTTTCATAGTCCACATCGCAACGCTGGATGTCTACCAGGCGCTCGCCGCCCAGGTATTGCAATTGATTGTCGACATCTTCTCCGGCCTTGCAGAACATGGGGTAGGAGGTATCGCCCAGGGCCAGCACCCCGTATTTCAGCCTGGGTAGTTTGAATCCGTTCTGATGTATATGATCGTAGAATTTTTTAGCGGATGCGGGCGGCTCGCCTTCACCCTGGGTACTGATCACCGTCAGGAAGTATTCTTCTTTTGGCAGATCGGTGAGGCGGTACTGATCCAGGCTGACCACCTTGGTCTGTATGCCTTCCTGTTTTGCCCGGTTGGCAAAAGCGGAAGCGACTTTCTTCGAGTTGCCGGATTCCGTGCCGTAGGCAATGGTGATCTTCGTCGAAGACTGCGGTGCTTTTGCGAGAGCCGGTTCACCGGAACTTCCTGCGAGAACGCCTTCTAAGAAACCCTTCATCCAGATGAGCTCTTCGCGACCCAGTGAAGCCACCAATTCCTGTATCTGCCTGTTTTTTTCTGGTGTGATCATGCTCTTTCCTCCCGTTCCTGATTTTTTTTAATGGGTTTGAAATAGAGTTCGCCTGACCGGTTATTTGGTTTCCACCCGAATTTTTCGTGCAGTGAGGCCACACGGCCAATGACGATAATACTGGGGGAAACGTAAGACGCGCTGTTCTTGTGAACCGGATAGTCGGCCAATGGACAGCAGAATACATTTTGCATGGGCGTGGTGGCCTGTTCGATCACCGCAATATGTTTGTCGTCCTTTATACCGTGGGCAAGTAATTGAGCGACCAGTTCATCCAGTGTGTCGCCCGACATATAAAAGACCAGGGTATCGTCTGTGGCTGCCAACTCTTTCCATTTTGCCTGTGGGATAAGCGTCGCCTTGTGCAGGGTCAGGAACCTGACGGCTTCCGCGTGATTTCTTGCCGTTAAAGGAATTCCGGCATAAGCCGCGGCGCCACAGGCCGCGGTGATACCGGGAATAATCTCATAGGGAATATGATATCGCTTTAATGTTTCGAGCTCGTCGAGCAGGTTGGAGAAAACGGAAACATCGCCTCCTTTCAACCGCACCACTTTTTTCCCCTGCAAAGCATATTCAACCAATAATTCATTGATGATATACTGCGGGGTAGAACCATCGCGGAAACGTTGCTTGCCCGCGTGCAGCACCAGAGCGGTCTTTGGCACGTACTGCGATAAAATTTCCTCGCTGACCAGGCGGTCGGTAATGACTACCTCCGCATTCCGCAGATGGCTGACTGCTTTCATGGTGATCAGTTCCGGATCGCCGGGGCCGGCTCCGGCGATAATAAGAGTGGGAATATGTCTAATATTATTCATGACGGTTCATACATATTTATTCCTGGATCATGCAGGCGCCCACGGTTACATTACTGGTTTCGTCGATCAGGATCAGGCCGCCATTCGACCGCAGTTCCTGGTAACGGTCGTAGGCGATAGGGGCGGCTGTCTTGATCTTTACGCGCACAATATCATTGAGCCCCGCCTGTTCTACGGCTTCATGTCTCGCCAGGGTATTTACATCCAGCTTATAATCGATTTCGCGAACGACCGATTTCACCCGGCGACTGTTATGTTGCAGGAAGTATCTGTTCCCGGGTTTCAATGGCTTGCTGTCCATCCAGCACAGCAATACGTCGAGCTCATTGCCTAACTGCGGCTGGTTTTCTTTTTTCACCAATACATCGCCGCGGCTGATATCGATATCGTCCTGAAGATGGAGAATCACGCTTTCGCCGGCGGAAGCGGAATCGACCTCGAGCTGGTTCTTTTCTATTTTTGTCAGCCTGGTATGGATACCGGCGGGCAATACGATGATCTCATCTCCTTTTTGATAGCTTCCGCTGATAATTTTCCCGGCATAACCCCGGTAGTCGTGCAGCGCTTCGGTCTGCGGGCGGATCACGTATTGCACGAAGAAGCGGGGATGCGTCAGGTTGATATCGGAAGTGATCGGGGTCGTCTCTAAAATTTCGAGCAGGGGGATACCTTCATACCAGGACATTGTGCTGGAAGCTTCTACAATATTATCTCCATCGAGGGCGCTGATCGGCAGATAGCGGACGTTTTTCAGTCCAAGCGATTTTGCAAAGGCCGCATATTCGATCACGATATTGTTGTAAACATCCTGGGAATATTCGACGAGGTCCATTTTGTTTACCGCGACAACCACATGCGGGATATTCAATAGAGAAGCGATGATTGAATGGCGGCGGGTCTGTTCCACGATGCCGTTGCGGGCATCGACCAGGATGATCATCAACTGGGCATTCGAAGCGCCGGTAACCAGGTTGCGGGTGTATTGCACATGCCCGGGGGCATCTGCGATAATGAATTTCCGCCTGGGGGTCGAAAAATATTTGTAGGCGACATCGATGGTTATGCCCTGTTCCCTTTCGGCGCGAAGTCCGTCAGTCAGCAGGGCGAGATCGATGACCCCGTCTTCTTTCAGCTTGCTCTGACGTTCCAGCGCTTCCAACTGATCGGTCAGAATGCTTTTGCTGTCGTACAGTAAACGACCAATTAAGGTACTCTTGCCGTCGTCCACACTGCCTGCTGTTATAAATCTTAAGAGATCCATAGTTGAATTGATGTTTTAGAAATATCCGTTCTTCTTACGGTCTTCCATAGCCGCTTCCGAGATCCGGTCGTCTATGCGGGTTTCGCCGCGCTCGCTGGTCCGCGTAGCGGTGATTTCATTAATAATATCGTGCACATTGTCGGCCTGCGATTCAACGGCGGCTGTGCAGGACATATCGCCTACCGTACGGTAGCGGACTTTTTTCCGCACTATTTTATCCGTTTCGTCCAGCCGGATGAAAGGCGATACAGCGACCAGTTGTCCTTCGTATTCGATCACTTCCCGTTCGTGGGCAAAGTAGATGGACGGCAGGCTGATATTTTCGCGGCGGATATAATTCCATACATCCAGCTCGGTCCAGTTGCTGATGGGGAAGGCGCGAACATTCTCGCCCTTCTGGATCTTGCCGTTATAGATATTCCAGAGTTCCGGTCGTTGCCTTTTCGGGTCCCACTGACCGAATTCGTCACGCACAGAGAATATTCTTTCTTTGGCGCGTGCTTTTTCTTCATCTCTCCGGGCGCCGCCGATGCAGGCATCGAATCCAAATTCCTCGATGGTATCCAGCAGGGTATGGGTCTGGAGCGCGTTACGGCTGGCGAATTTCCCCTTGGGCTCAGCAAGGGATTTTGCCTTGATGGTATCTTCCACCTTCCGGACAATCAGTTTCTCGCCGATTTGTTCCACCAGGCGATCCCGGAATTCCAGCGCTTCGGAAAAATTATGGCCGGTATCGATGTGAACGAGGGGAAAGGGAAACTTGCCCGGCCGGAATGCCTTCAATGCCAGATGCACCAGGGTAATTGAATCCTTTCCGCCGCTGAATAATAAAGCCGGTTTTTCAAACTGCCCCGCCACTTCCCGGAAGATGTGGATGGACTCAGATTCCAGTTCGTCTAAATAGTCACGCATAGTTTAATGTGTAAATGTGGAGATATGGAAATGTGTAAATGACCATTGGCGTCAGTCTCTATTTCCTATTCGCACATTGTTTCATTTATAATTATTTTAATTGATACCGCTGATCCGTCTTCCATTTTCACATTTCCACATCTTCATATTTCCACATCTCCACATTTCCACATCACTTCGAATGTAGCCCGCACTCCTTCTTCCCGGCCTCTTCCCACCACCAGCGTCCTGCCCGGAAATCTTCTCCCGGACGAATGGCCCGGGTGCAGGGCGCGCAGCCGATGCTCACAAATCCCCGGTCGTGCAGCACGTTATAGGGGACGTCGTGGTCATTGATGTATTTTCTGACTTCTTCCTGCGTCCAGT
>DASZRP010000323.1:0-16071 GCA_035548895.1 Puia sp.
TGGCCAGCATCCTGGACGGGCCGGGCACATTTTCTTTGATCTTCCATTTTCGAGATGCGGCCGGCGCGGCAAGATCCAGGCTCCAGAAATTGTTTTCGGTGACGCCCGTCGGCGTTTTAATGCCGCCCATCACATACACGATATCTTTAACGATCACTCCGCAGGCGTTGATAAGCGGGGAGGGCATCGGGGGCAAATGGATAATCTTTATTTTTCCGGACTGATAGGAAAGCATGAACGCGTCATCATAGTTCCTGTTGGCATCCCCGCCTCCGAGGCATAATACAGCGTCTTTATAAGTGAGCGCCACACCGTAGGCCATAGGCCGGGGAAGTTTCCCGACTTCTTTCCAGGCGCCGTCCGGACGTTCGAGTGCGAAGATTTTGTCGTACCATGTCTTAACGCCGTCTTCCCAAGGTCTTTTGTTACCGGGGAAATTAGATCCTCCGGCCACGATAAGCGCGCCGTGGCTTGTGCCGGCATAGGACCCCGCAAAGCCGTCGGCATCGGGTATGCGACTCGCCTGAGACCACTTAAAAAAATTTGCTGCCTGTGATTGCTGGGCATTGCTATTCATGGCCATGAATAAGGTGATAATTAGAATGAATCTTCCGAATTTTAGCACGAACTATGTTTTTGTTGATCGCTCCGAATTAATTTTAGCGTCAGGCTGTATCATTTCTTGCGCACCGGCATTTTTTCCATGAAAGAAAGATTGTTCAGTTCCTGGCAAAAATTTTCATAACTATCCTGATCCAGGGTCGCCAGGGGCAGCCTGCAGGGGCCGAGGTCCCAGCCCAGCATTTTCATGATTGCCTTCTGCGCCGGTATGGGAGGATATTTTTTCACCAGTAGCCGAATTACTTTTAGCATATAGTAGTGATTTTTCCTGGCGGCAGCCAGGTCTCCATCCTTGAAATGTCTGATGGTCTCGTGGTAAACCGGCGCGGCAAACGTATAGGTGCTTCCAATAGCGCCTTTAGCGCCTACCGCTAATGCGGGAAGCAGCAATTCGTCGAGCCCGTACAGGATATCGAATTTTCCATTTTCGTAATTCAGGCAGGCCTGGTATTCATTGATGGAGGTGGCCGTATATTTTATGCCGGCGAGGTTGGGAATCAGGCGACCGGCGAATTGCAGGAATTCAATCATATCGATGGCCATCCCCGTAAGGTGCGGTATATGATAATAGTAAAAGGGAAGGCCGGGGGCCGCGCCGGCAATTTCTGCCATGCAGTCTGCCAGGATTCGCGGGGAAGTCGGTTTAAAATAAAAAGCAGCAACCGACGAAAATGCATCTGCGCCGATGGCTGCAGCATGAGCCGCCAGCAATTTTGCTTCCGCGATGCTGCTATGCCCTACGTGTACAATAATTAAAAGACGTTTGCGGGCAGCTTTAACGAACTCCTCCGCTACTTCCATCCGTTCTTTCGTGGTCATATTGGGACCTTCACCGTTACTCCCGCACACAAAGATCCCGGTTAGCTTGTCAGCTACCAGTTTGTCGACGATGTCGGGTATTATTTCTTTATTTATAGAGCCATCCGGATGAAATGGTGTAAATGCCGCTGCAACTAAACCTTCTATCTTATTCATATTCGATATTTATGATCGCTAACGCGCTTGCTTATTTGTGGTGGATAAAATCTTTTCCATCGGTTAACCATTCCAGGTTAAAGTGCCTGATTACAATTCTATATTTCCAGTCATTGTTTCCTCCGTTCCTTATTTCATACAGGCAAAATATGGATCCGTCGTTGGCAACGGCCAGGTCGGAATATCCTGCGCCTTTTTCGTGAAGTACTTTTTGAACCGGCCAGGTTTTCCCTTCATCGTAACTCAGTTTTGCCGTCAGGTTCTCGCGGGGCTTATTCACTTTCCTGGTTTTGTTAACAGATATGGGATTGTTCCGGCTATCGGGATTAACAAAGAGAATTCGATTCCGGTCCGACTTTTTGCCTGTTACCCGTATGAGGCTGGCCATGCAGACCGGCTCAAATAACTCGTTGTCGAATACGGGTTTTGACCAATGGGAAATGCCGTCGGGGCTGTAGCTGATCAGCCTGCGATTGACGCCGGATTCATTGCGCATGTTGATCATCACCCTCCCGTCGCTTAATTGCAGGACAACCGATTCGTTTGGATTTACAATGGTATCGGTTGAACCGGCGGGCATATCTCCGTTTTTGCTGACGATATCTCCGCGTTTCCAGGTCTTGCCATGATCGTCGCTGTATATCGTTGCCACGCAACTCGGCCGGTGATCGCCGCCGGGTTTGCTCCTGTCGGGAATGCAGAGCCAAACCGGAACCAGCAGCCGGCCGGTTGTTAGTTGTATGCCGTGTCCCGGACCCGGCGCCAGCACTTTCCAATCGTAGTCTTTTTTGAACTGATCGAAAGCATAGGTGATTTCCTGTGGCGTTGACCAGGTTTTGCCTTCGTCGACCGATTTCATATACCAGGCCTTTTCGTAATTCACCTGGTACAGCAAATGAATGGTCCCGTTTTGATCGATGATCGGGGTGATGTTGCTGGTTGGTTTTCCCTTGGTACGGGGAATAATGACAGTCAGGGGTTCCCAGGTTTTGCCATTGTTCAGGCTTCTGCGCATGGTCAGATCGATATCCGCCCAGTCGCCGCCATTGCCATAACGGCCTTCGGCGAAGGCCAGAATGGTTCCCTTCTTTGAAATCGCCAGTGCGGGCACGTGGAACATCGTATATCCATCCTGGTCAGGTTCCATTAGTAAAGTGGTATCAGAATAAGCAGTGTGTTGTGCCCGAAGTTTCACGACGCCAATGAAACACAGCGCAGCCAGAAACGCTATACTGCGGACAAATTTATAACCAATATTTCTCATAATTCACCGAGATAATCTATGTTACGATAACCATTTTGTCGTTCTTCCGAACGGAATTTTAGTAGCCGGCAGTTTGCACGAGCATGCTGTTATTGCCGAGCACGGTGGTGTTCAGCGGCCAGTAGATCGGGGTCGTTTTGCCGATGAGATTCGGGATATAGTTGTATATATCGATGGTACCTCCCTTGTAGAATCTAACCAGGTCGTACCAGCGCTTGTTTTCGAAATACAATTCCCGGCCGCGTTCATCCAGTATCTCTTTTTCCACACTGGCCTCGTCGGTCGCTCCACTATAGTCCGGGTTTCCGGCGCGTTCCCGAACCAGGTTCAGGTAGGGAATGGCCTGATCGGTTTGGTTTAGTCCGGCATAAGCTTCCGCTTTCATCAGGTATACGTCTGCGAGCCGGTACATGATAACATCGTTATCCGGTACCCGGTCATCGGAATACTTTGTGCCCGGATACTTGGTAATCCAGGAAACGCCAGGTCCGCTGACGTCTCTTTCGGTCACCCAGGTATAGGGAATTCTTTTGTCGCCCGGGAATGCATCAAATAAGGCTCTGGAAAGTGTACTGATCTGATAGCCGCCCTGTCCGTAAGAAGAAGAATTGCACCAGGGAATGCTGTCGAGATTAAGCGCACCCTGCACGATGGACAGAAAGGGCAGCGCATTCACCGCATAGTTATTCCCGGTTTCATCCCTTTGGTAATAGGCGGACATGATCACTTCGGGATTGGCCGGGGCGCGCAAGCCGACTACATTTTTAAAATCCGCATTCAGGGACACTCCGGATGCTTCTACATTGTTAATAGCCGTTATCGCCGTATTGAAATCGGCAGCGCCGCCACCCAGCACTTTCGCACTCCAAAGGGCCACGTCGGCTTTCAATGCTTCCGTTGAACCGTATGAGAAACGGTATTTACTGGGGTAGGCAGACGGAGAGAAATTGCTCATCGACTGATACAGGAGGATTGCGGAATCAAGGTCGGAATTGATCTGCTTTACCACATCGGTTGCCGGAGAGCGGGGGAGCAGCGGCACATTTTCGTCGACAACGGCCTGCAGCATTAACGGGGCGTCGCCAATAATCCGAGTCAGGCTGAAATAGAAATAGGCACGAAGGCTATAGGTTTCGGCCAGTATTCTTTTTTTGGTGTCGGGACTTGAAGCAAACGGGAAGCTCTGAATCTTGTCGAACAGCAAATTGCAGTTTCCGATCGCTTTGTACCAGGGATTATAATCCAGCGCTCCGGACGAGGGCGTGATCACTTGCGACCAGGCTACCGTAAAACGGGAATTGGAGGCCTGGATCAATTCCTCTCCGCGTTCCATGCCGTAGGTAACATTGTTTACCAGTGTTCGCATTTGGGTGTAAATGCCAATCACATAAGGATCAAAGTCTCCTTCGCTGGTAAAATAGGAGGCCTCGGTTATGCTCGACTGAGGAGCCACTTCCAGCATCTTCTTACAACCCGCCGCCAGGAGGAGAAGGCAAACCGGAAAGATTATGAATACTAATTTCTTTTTCATCTGAATATTTTTTGTGTTTTTGATTGTCGGATTATCGCATTTCTGAGAAGCTTAAGCTGCATTAAAATTTAAGCGTTCCCCCGATTGAAAACTGGCGTGGACGTGGATAACTACCATCATCATAACCGATATAAGTTTCCGGGTTGCGTCCTTTGTATTTGGTCAGATAGCCGAGATTGTAAACACTGAAATACACATTGAATCCGGTCGAATGTATTTTCCGCATGATACGGCTCGGAAAAGTATAGTTCAGTGATAGTTCCCGGAAGGCGAGGAAATCGCCCTTGGTGGTCATCGCTGTGTTATCGGCGCCATAGCTATTGTTGGTGCCCAGCGTCGCAACCCGTCCGACATAGTTTCTTTGCCCGAAGTCGGCATCGGCGAAAGAGAAACGGGCATATTTTTTACCGACATCGCCTTCTTTCTGCCAGATATCCGGCCCAAGCGCTTCGGCAGGCGCTCCTTCGTTAAATGCTCGTCCCTGTCCCAGCGAACGCGCCAGTGCGCCGTCTTCGATCACAAAGCCCATGGCGTAATCCACTGCGATTTTTAAAGTAAGCGACTTATAGGTAAAGTAGTTCTGCATACCGCCGATCTTATCCGGGCTTCTATAACCCATAAATACCTGATCCTTCGAATTGATCAACCCGTCATTATTGATATCATCGAAAATGAAGTCTCCGGCATGTTTGCCGATGGGAATACCGACGGCTGAAGCGAGCTGGTCTTTATGCCCTGCATTCCATTTGGCAGCATCCGCTTCGGTTGCAAAAACGCCCAGTGTCCTATAGCCGTACAGCGCATAGGGGCGTTCGCCTTCGGCAAACCCTCCGGCTTCCACTTCTGTTCCGGCTTTGGCATCATAAATAACATCTCCGCCCTGGCGGTTCTTCAAACGACCATTGGAGGGAAGTTTAACGATCATCTGGTGGTTATACGCGAAAGAGAAATTCGTTTTCCAGGTAAAGGCTCCGCTTCTGATAACAGTTGCGCCCAACTCGATCTCAACGCCTTTGTTTTGGAGGGTTCCGTTGTTCGTGGTGATCGATGCGAACGGTGATTCAGAAGGAAGCGGCTTTGAAGCCAGACGATCCATGGTCAGCTTGTTATAGAAATCAACCGTCAATGTAATTCGTTCTTTCAGGAATCCTGCGTCGAATGCTATATCGGTCGTTTGTGTCGTTTCCCACCGCAGGTTGGGGTTTGACAAGTTCGATCTTAGAATTCCCGATCCCTGGGCATAGGTCACGGAGCTATACCCTCCATAAGTGTCCGTTAGCAAGAGATCACTGGAGCCGGCGCGGCCCCAACTGGCTCTTAACTTCAGCGAGCTGATCGCATTTACATGCCAGAACTCTTCTCTATTCACATTCCATCCGACGGAGGCCGATGGGAACAGCGCGTATTTATTTTCCGGTGTAAAATTCGAGAAACCATCATCTCTTAATGCTGCACTGACAAGATATCTATTCTTATAGTCGTAGTTCAGCTGACCGAAGTAGCTGGCGGAACGTGTCTCATCCAGTTCGGTCATGAAATTCGTAACGTTGGTTACGGTGGAACCGTTTACCACGCCTGTGCTCGGTTCGTTGATCGTATAGATGTAGTCGTTTGTGGCATTTTTTGACCCGATTTGTACAATGCTGTTGGTAACCCGGGTATAGTTAAAGCCGGCTAACAGGGTGAAGCGGTGATCGTCTTTTATATTAAAGTCGTACTGGAAGATCTGATCCACCATTAACTGACGCATATTATTGGTGTTTTCATTCTTCTGCCGTTGGGTGGGTGGTTGAATTTCCGTTTGCGGCGTTTGCTTACGCATGAACATGTACCGGTAATCCGATACGAAATAGGAAACAGCGGGTTTCCAATGAAGCCCTTTTATAATTGTCAGATCGCCACCCAGCCGGGAGACGACATTTTCTGTACTGACCCGGGTATCGTCGTATTTCAGGGTATGTAGCCGGTTTCTGGCCGTCCAGACTTCACCCGGAGCAGGGTTACCATCGTCTTTATACATCCGGATCAATGGCGTGAGCCGGGTACCCCGGGTAAGTTCATCATTATAGGCCTGAACATAATTGGGCAATATGTTCTGATAATTCAGCATCGCTTCCAATCTGAAATTGTCCGAAACCTTGATATTGAAATTTCCAAGGGCGTCATAGCGTTTGTACTTGGTTCCTATGAAGGTCCCGACCTGGTTCGTATAACCCAGGGAAACATTATAATTGATGTTTTCGCCGCCGCCGCTCAACGAAACGTTGTCATTCGAGGAAATGCCGGTTTTCCAGATCAGATCCTGGTAATGATTGTCGTCGAAAAGCAGCTTGGTACCCGGATTGATCGGATCGTCCATGGTCTGGTAACCATGTGCCAGTAGATTATTGACATAGTCCTGGCCTTCAACGGCGACGATATTATCGTACAGGGCTGTGGTGTACACATTTTGTCCATAATCGCCTTTATTGGTAAAAACGCGGGTGCCGGCGGAGAATCCTCCATTATACAGCAGGGAAGATTTGTTTAAAGGATCATAAGTGTTCTGTACAGTAGTGCGCGCCAGCTTCAGGTAGGAGGCGGCATCCAAATAGTGGTACATCCGGGACGCGGTTTCCCAGGTGGTTCGATGATTAAACGAAATAACCGGTTTGCTATTGAATTTTCCGTTCTTGGTGGTCACGACGATAACGCCGTTTGCACCACGGGCTCCGTAGATCGCGGTGGCCGCCGCGTCTTTCATCACCTGGAAGGATTCGATATTATCAGGGTCGATATCATCCAGGGTGCGGAAGACTCCGTCGACGATCACCAGCGGGTTGTTTGCGTCCACGTTGGCGGTTGAGGTGGGAACGCCGTTGGTCGTGGAGGAAGTTCCGACTGCCGACCCGCCGCTGTTCCCATTCGCGGTTCCATATACGTTCAGCTTGGTGCCTCCCCGGATCAGGATGTTGGTCGCCCCCTGTCCCGGCTGGCCCGAACTAACGGGCACCGATACCCCGGCAATTTTACCCTGGATGGCCTGCACAGGGTTGGGGTTGGTAGTGTTCGCCATTTCCTCCGGGGGTAGTTTTGAAATGGCCGCCGATGTTTTAAGTTTTGATTGTCGAATGTAGCCTACCATGACCACGTCGGTCAACACTTCGGTTGACTTGGAGAGGATAACCGCAAGATGGGTTTGGGAGCCCACGAATATCTCCTGGATGGCATAGCCAATGCTTGAAAAGACTAAAACGGAGGAGGAAGACGGGACGGCTATAGTGAAACTTCCGTCCTTGCCGGTGGTTGTGCCGCCGGGCGCGCCTTTAATCCTTATGGTCACTTTGGGTATTCCGGCATTGGTGCTATCGGTTACCGTTCCGGTAACGAGGATGCTTTGAGCCTGAATGTTCGCGCTGAAAACCAGCAATATTCCCATCAATAATATTGACCGGAATGTCAAAAAGGGAGCTTTTTGTCTCATAAACAAGAATCGTTTTTGGTAAAAGGCGAAAGACTAATTTGTTTAATAGTAGTTATGTACTACATACCAAATATAGCCATTTATTTTTTTCGGCAAATTATTTTTTGATGATTTCACCGATCATCGGGGAGTGGTTAGCCGGGTGGCGAAACCGGCCCCCTGTTCCCCGGATCTGTTTTACTTTGAATGTTCGTGGATGTATTGCAGAAAATATTCGGGATAGTTCCAGCTAAAGCTGGTATCCTTTGCGTCGTCCATTTTTGGATGACTATCGGTTACGGCGTCTACCTCCGCTGTAAATTTTTTCAGGAGGGTTTCGTCCGACAGCGGGTCTTTGGTTTCTTTTTGCCAATCCGCCAGTTTGTTTTTAAGCCTGTCGAGTATTGCCTTGTATTTTTTGTCGGCAGACAGGTTATTGAATTCATAAGGATCTTTTTCGAGGTCATAGAGTTCAAATTCCGGCGGGTTTCGCCAGGTGGCATAAGCCTGTTGTACGATTTTTCCGGAGGCGGCGATTTCTTCCGTTTCGGTTCCTCCGTCGAATCCTTCAATGAGGTGCCTGGCAAATAAATTGAATTCTGGATTTTCCCGCTGGTAGAGCAGGTTATGAATAAGTTTATATCGTTCGTCGCGAATGCTGCTTCGCGGATAGTAAGCGTGAGGAAATGAACCTTCGCTTTCTGCGAATATATATTTGCGCCAGGTCCGGCGCGCCGTGTGCTCAAATAACGGCTGCAACGGTTTCCCGGGCAATGTTTCGGGTATCTTTGCCTTCGCTGCTTCCAGAATAGTTGGCAGCAGATCGATGCTCGATACCAGTTCTTTTCTCACGCCACCATGTTCTGTTTTTCCGGGCCAGTAAATAATCATGGGTACGTGCAGTCCGGATTCGTAGTTGGAAAACTTGCCTCTTGAAAATTCGGCGCCGTGATCCGCTAAAAAGATAATGAGTGTATTGCTGTCCTTCCCGGAGGCTTTCAATTTATCAAGTAACATTCGAACCATGTCGTCCAACCGTTCGATACTGTTATAGTAATCTGCTATGAAAGAACGAAGCCTGGCGCTGTTTGCTCCGATAAAAGGCAACGAGGATTTCAGGTCCTCGCCGCTCATTGGATGCGCGGGCATACCGTTCACCTGGTGCTTCCACGGGAAATGGGCGTCCGGGTAGTTCACCATCAGGAAAAAGGGATCGTTCGATTGCCGGAAGAAGCTATCTGCGAGATGGGTGTATTCCGGTAAATTCTTCCGCGCAAAATTTCCGACCAGGAGCGGGGATTTTTTTGGCGGACGGAAACCGAATGGAATATCGGACTCCGGGTTCACGTGGATCTTCCCTATACATCCGGTGCGATAACCGGCTTCATTTAAGTATGCCGGCAATGTTTTGGTCCCTGGATACATTCTGTACTTATGCGTGGCCAACCCGATTTGCCCGTTCTGGTGCGGATAGAGGCCGGTAAAAATAGAGCCGCGGGAAGGACTGCAGACGGGATAGGTAACGAAGGCCCTGTCAAACCGGATACCCCTGGCCGCGAGATCGTCCAAGGTCGGCGTTTTCACATCGGCGGAACCATAACATCCAAGATCGGGACCGTGGTCTTCGGAAACGATCAGTAATATATTCGGACGTTTGGAGGCCTGCCAGGCAGGCTCCTTTGTTTCAGTAGTTGGCTGCTGTTGTTTTTTTGGGGAAGAACCGGAAGAAAAAGAGGATAATACGGGTACCAGAAAAAACAGCGATAAAAGGGATACGGCTAAAACGGCCAGTGCCCGGAGTTTTCCTGTCTTGCTCATAAAATGGTTTGAACTTGAAAACTTTTGATGAGAATTTTTCCCGGAAAAAATCAAAAATTTGCTGGTCTGCGTACTTCCATTTTTTACTGGTTGAGGTCCAATCTTCCGAACCGGATTACAGTTCGTGCCCGTTTGATGTCGTCCGAACTGTCCCAGACGCAGATGAACACACCGGGTTTTTCTTCGATCAGCGTAGCGTAGCTATTCCGGTTGGCGTCCCAGTAAAAGAGCCTGGGTCCGGACCAATCCTTTCCGGACGATTTCACAACGTATCTTAATGAGGTTCGTTGACCCACGAGGCCGTCGTTATAAACATAGACATAGTGGCCTTTGCTATCCCTGCCGAAGAAACCTTTCGAATTGGTATTGTATAAGGTGGGTTCTTCTTTTGCGGGCGACCAGGTTTTTCCGTCATCTTTACTGATCGAAGAATAGGCTCTGGGAGGATTTACCTGTACATGAGCGGGATCTTTGTAATCTGCGGTTCGCATCACAATTTTTATGTCCTTATTGTTCTCCTCAAGGGCCATATTCCCTTCACAAAGGAAGATCTCTTTGCCTTCTGGCATGGGAATATAGCCCGCCAGCTTCCAGCGCAGCAAATCCCTGCTTTCCAAAACGAATTGCCTTCTGTCCCCGTAAGGATCATAGTGTTTAGTATTGCGATGAACGGCCAGCAGGTACTTGGTTCCTCTTTCATCTTTGATCGACAGAATCGACGCGTTCGTAATGAGGGGAGATTGAAAATCGACCTGCAGTTCCACCGGGATCCAGGTAACGCCTCCGTCTCCCGAATAGGCGGCCACCAGCTCCGATTCTTCGGTGTTTTTGTAATATTTCACGCAGCGCATCGCGTAGCACCAAATAATGTCCTGTTCCGGACTTTTATATAAGACTGAATTAGCATAGCCGTATTTTCCTTCTTGAGAACTGAAAATCGTTATTGGATGACCCCATGTTTTTCCTCTGTCCTTGCTTACAGAACAAAGTATGTCTCCCATATCGGTTTTTCCGGTCAGCTGCAATCCATAGGTAGCGATGTAAGTTTGGCTGTCGAGTATGGCGATATAGGGCTGCCATATCTTGTAGTAAAGGCTGTTGGTATCCAGCTTTTGAACCTGGGTGATGTCTGTTACGTCACCTGTAGAATTCTTTGATGATATCTGACCGACTGCGAAAAAGCCGGCGATCAGAGCGCCTGTCAGCAGGGTGATGGAGCGTGCGTATTCTCTTTTTAAAATACTGATATTTTTCAGCTTGTGGGATATGTTCATATGGCAAATTTTTATTGTACCTGTGATCTTTTGTACATCGCAAAAAGAAACCGGCGTACAGTTATTTTGAAACCGTATCGACGGCTATGTCGAACGACGCCAGGGTGTCTTCCGGCCCTGATACCAGCACGTCGAAGTCGCATCCCTTTTCTGCCTGTTGAATATTGTCGAGGAAGATTTTCCCATACCCACGACTGTAGTGCGGTGCAGGTTTTTGCCAGGCTTTTAGTCGCCGGGCAATCTCTTCATCAGGTACGTCCAGGCGGATGGTTCGGCTTGGAACATCCAATTCAATGAAGTCGCCGTTTTGTACAATAGCCAATACGCCGCCAACAGCCGACTCAGGAGAAATATGCAGGACGATCGTTCCGAAAGAAGTTCCGCTCATCCTGGCGTCGCTGATCCGTACCATATCGGTTATTCCCTGCTCCAGCATTTTTTGAGGAATGGGAATATGGCCCCATTCCGGCATGCCCGGACCGCCTATCGGCCCGCAATTTTTCATTACCAGAATAGAATCCGGTGTTACGTCGAGGTCCATGCGGTGGATCCGGTTCAGCATATCATCCCTGCTTTCGAAAACCAGGGCTTTTCCGCGGTGGTTTAACAAGTGCGGAGAAGCAGCGGTTTGCTTAATTACAGCGCCTCCAGGTGCGAGATTACCTTTTAATATGGCTGTCCCTCCTTCACTGAATAAGGCCTTTTCCACGGGGCGGATGATGTCGCTGTTGTAGACTTCCGCGTTTTCGTAAACAGCTTTTAATGTTTTTCCGGTAATGGTTATCACATCCAGGTGAAGAAGGTGTTCTATCTGTTTGATCACCGCAGGTATGCCGCCGGCGTAAAACATATCTTCCATCATGTGTTGGCCGGAGGGCTTTACATCGACGATCAATGGCGTGTTTCTGGAGATCCGGTCAAAGTCTTCGAGTGACAGATCGATTCCCAACCTTCCAGCGATGGCCATCAGGTGAATGACGGCATTGGTGGAACCACCGATGGCCATATTCACCGTGATGGCATTTTCCATCGCCTTGCGCGTGATGATCTGCGAAAGCCGCAGATCTTCTTTTACCATAGCCACAATTCGTTTGCCGCTTTCCTGAGCCTGGGCGTATCGGCGGGTATCTACTGCGGGTATATTGGCTGAACCGGGCAGGGTGGTGCCCAGCGCTTCAGCAATGCTGGTCATCGTACTGGCTGTTCCCATCACCATGCAATGACCAAAACTCCTGGACAGGCAGGATTCAATTTCCACGAATTCCTCATCGGTCATTTTGCCCAATCGCCTCATGTCTTCGAATTTCCATACATCGGTTCCTGAACCAATGGGCATGTTTTTATAGTAGCCCTTTAACATCGGACCGCCGGGTATGAGGATGGTTGGCAAATCGGCGCTGGCCGCGCCCATTAGTTGCGCGGGAGTCGTCTTGTCGCAACCCGTTAACAATACAACGCCATCAATAGGATTTGACCGAATGCTTTCCTCTACATCCATCGCCATCAGATTGCGGTACATCATGGTCGTCGGACGCATAAATACTTCTCCGAGGGAGATGACGGGGAATTCCAATGGCAAGCCACCGGCTTCCCAAACGCCGCGTTTCACGGCTTCGGCAACCTGCCTCAGATGTGCATTGCAGTTGTTCAATTCGCTCCAGGAATTGCAAATCCCGATGACTGGCCTTCCATCGAACACCGCTCTTGAGAATCCCTGCGCCGCCATCCAGGAGCGGTTGGTAAATACATTGGGATTTACCCCTTCGAACCAGTGTTGACTTCTTAGCTTCGCCATCTGTTTGCGTCTACGCTTTTGTATTTGGTTTTTCGTGTAATAAATTCTCCTTTTATGAGTTCAAAAACAGCACGTGCTAATATCCCCGGTTAAAACTGATCTGGTTTTTGAGTGGTATCCCGCTTTTGTAGTTGTGCAGATTTTCGACAAAAAGTTCCACGATGCCGTCAAATTCCGTGATCTGGCCGCCGCCAGAGTGTTGGCTTAATATGGTGTTGGGGCAGTCCCATAGTTTACTGTCTGGAGGAATGGGCTCGGACGCGGTAACGTCGAGAACAGCTCCTCCGATTTTACGGTTCATCAAAGCGTCGATCAGAGCCCCTTCGTCGTCAACCAGATTTCCTCTTCCAACATTGCAGAACAGGGCTGTTGGTTTCATGCGGCCAATCATTTCCTTTGTGAACAGGCGTTTTGTTTCCCCGGTGCCCGGAAGACAGCCTATAACAATGTCGGCCCACGGCAGCTGCTGCATCAGGTCATCCCGGGTATGAAGCCTGGCATCCGGGGCGGTTCTTCCAAAAAAAATTATTTCTGCATCAAAACCTCCGAGTATTTTGGCGATACGCCTCCCGATATGGCCGGTCCCGAGGATAATGACTTTTTTACGGTTCAACAACTGCAGTTCCAACCGGATCGGCGGACCTACCCATTCCTTCCTTCCTTTTAATACGGTGAACGTATCGGTTTTACGGTATAATGCCATAATGCCGGCAATAACGGTTTCAGCGCAGGGTTGAGAATAATAGTCCTGCATATTTGTGATGACGGCGGGAATCCTGATGCCGCTGTAATATTCAAATCCTGTTGAATACAGCTGGACCCATTTGAGATTACTTGCTTTTTGAAGCCATTCGACCGGCTTGGGATTGCCCAATAGTATATCTGCTTTCAATAATGCATTTAACTGCTCGGTTTCTTCCGGCAACTCATCTTTGAAAATAAACTGATCGTCAGGCGCCTGGTTACGGAGTGCATTTTTGTGTATTGGCTTCAGCGGAGTATCTACATAAATGATCATATCGAAAATTTCGGGTATTGAAATTTAGCTTGGCGTGTTCCGGCAGCAGTCGCTGCGGATTTACAAATAGCCAGTGGGTGATTTCTCTTGAGCAATCGATCGATGAAAGAAGGCATCTTTATTTAGTACTTATGTACTACATAACAAATATAATCGAAACAATTTCTTTTATCCAAATTAATTTTGCCGCCCGGTTCCATTTCGGAAATATCATAGGTTAACCGCATTCATCTTTTAGCATGACCTGCTGGGGCCAACTATGGGGTGCTTGGTATTATCGACCTTTTATCGGGCGTTGGTAAGGTATTGTTGGGAACGGGTTTGTTCCGAATGTGGATAGAAACTGTATGTTGCAGAACGGGATGGAACTATTTCAACTGATCGAAATGATGTTGCAGGTGCGCCAGCATTCCCTGACGGAAGTCTTCTTTGGAGCCGTTCCTCAGCAGATGCACCAGTTCGAGATGGGAGACTTTCCCGATCAGGAGCCTTTTTTCAAGCTTAACGATATATCCGAAAACAGGTAACAGCATATTCTGGAATCTTTGGAGCGTTTCATTCCCGGTGAGCTGGTATAATTTGCCGTGAAAAGCGATTTCATTTTTTATACGAAAAGTATGTCTTTCGCCAGTCACTTTTTGGGTTTTGGCAATTTTCTCCAGTTCGTCAATGCCCTGTTTGGTTTTCCTCAGGTATAATAAATCTGCGAGGCCCATTTCCAGCGTGAGCCTCAATTCAAAAAGATCCTGCAGTGTGCTTTGGTCAATGATCAATGGATCGAGCACTCTTTCAAAGGACCCCAAGACATCCGGTCGGGTAAGGATCATTCCAACCTTCTTTTTTGTTGACACCATACCCAGCATTCTCAGGCGGCTTAACGCCTCTCTGACTACATTCCGGCTTACGCCCAGCGATTCTGCAAGATCGAGTTCTTTGGGAAGAGGATCTCCGGGTTTAAAGGCCTTCTTTTTGAGAAATTCGCGCAACCTGATCTCTACGATATCTGCCATGGTAGGTTGCGCAATTCGATCAAGGTCTTTAGTCAACGATTTAATGGGCATCCTTTTTGGTAAGTTTTTCAGATCGTGTAAATATAGATATTGTTTTAATGTCTGACAAAATTTAAGAAGAAGCCATGAGCCGGCCGACTATTTTTGGAACCTTATCGCATTGCTTCGTGGCCAGCGCAGGATGCGATGAATAAGGCCCGGTATACTATTTTCCGGCGCCGGTTGTCATATATGCGACCAGTTGTTAATTGCCGGCTTGCGTTGCTGTATAACGGTTACCGATGGCCGGGAATAAAAAAGCCGGGCTAATATCTGCCCGGCGTCGTATCAACTATGCTATTATCGGATCAATCCCGATCCTTCTTCAGCGTCGATTTGTTCTCTTTCTTTTTCGGCTCGGTGAGCGTGGAGGCCAGTTTCACAGCGCCATAGGCGTTGATGATGCCGCCGGATTCGCTCAGGTCTGAAAGGTTTACCATTTCGCTGTCTGTGCCGGGCTTCTTCACCTTTACGTTGGGAACGGAAGCCGATTTTTCGATGCAGTATTTCACTTCTTCGGGCGTGAGCGTCGGGAAGTATTCAAGCAGCAGGGCGGCTACGCCGGTCACCACCGGGGCGGCCATGCTGGTACCGTCGAGGTTGCCATATTTATTTACACCCGGCAGGGTAGAGTAGATGCGTGATCCGGGAGCAAAAACGTCTACTTCTTTTTTGCCGAAGTTGGAGAACGAAGCCGTATAGCTTGAAAATCCTTCTTCAGCGCGCGGGTCGCTGCTGGCGCCGACTGTGATCCAGTTGTCGGCCCTTCCCTTCATGTATTTGAAATTCGGGTTGGGGAAATTGCCCACGGTATCCACATCGGCGGCATCATTACCCGCGGCATGGACGAGCAGTACGCCCCTGGATTGGGCATATTTTACGGCATCGTCTACCCAGCTTTTTTCCGGCGAGAGATTCTTTCCGAAGCTCATGTTCACCACGCGTGCGCCATTGTCTACGGCATAGCGGATCGCCAGCGCAATGTCTTTGTCATGTTCATCACCGTTAGGCACCGCGCGGATCATCATGATGCGCACGTTGTCGGCAATACCGTTCATGCCCTTGCCATTGTTTCGCTCGGCGGCAATGATGCCGGATACATGGGTACCATGCATGGGGTCGCCGGCCATCACGTCGTTATTTCCATAGATGCTGTCGGTAATATCGTTTTCATTATCCTTTACGATCTCTGCGCGATAATCGGGAGGCGCCGTTTCGCGGATCTCCATTTTCTTCTCTTCCCGGTCGGCCTGTTCCTTGAAATCTGTCAGGAAAGTCGTGTTG
>DASZRP010000324.1:0-25223 GCA_035548895.1 Puia sp.
ATCACCGGCGACCTGAGCAAACTGGGACTTGAAAAAATGCCTTATGGACCGCTTGAACAGATTCGCCGTGACGGCAAAGCGCCGGTGCTCGATATCGGCACGCTGAAATATATCCGCAAGGGTTATATTTCCATTTTCCCCGGTATTAGTTCGATCGAAGGGAATAAGGTTGTTTTTACAGACGGCAGAATGTCTGCTTTCGATGCCATCATTGCGGCAACGGGGTATGAACCGGGCGATATCGACATTGTAAAGACAGGAGAAGAGCGTTTGGCGGATCTGAAGTTCAGCACCGCCAGGCAAAAATATTTCGGCCGCGATGGATTGTATTTCTGCGGGTACTGGATCAGTCCCACGGGGCAGCTCCGTGAAATTGCCTTAGACGCGAAAAGGATCGCCAAAAATATTTCGGCAAAAGAACATCAGCAAAAGCGGAGCGGGAGAAATTAAGCGTTGGGCCTGGTTTCGTTGTCGACCGGAATGCGGTTGCTCTTTTCTGCCGCCCGGAGCAATCGGAAATCGCTTTCAGTCTGATTCGCATATTGCACCGCGAAGCTGGTAATGGCTTCTGCGAATGCGCTGCTCGTGCCAATATAGCCAGTGATCTCGGGACTCATGCCGGCTTTAGCGTGCGACTTGGCCAGCGCCCACCCACACATGGAACCGTACTGCTGCAAAAGGCGCGGCGTGAACGTTTCAATACGTGCACTGGACTTCATGTCGCGCAACTGGCGAACATAGAAATCGTTACCGGCGTCTGTTTTTGTCCAACCGAGGAAGATATCGCTAAAGGTTTGCATCAACCGTTGCCCATTCACGATCCGTTCACCATGGTTCTGATAAGGGGATGCGCCCACATATTTCTCCAGCACGGAGGCCTTCCCTTCTTTGAACTGCAGGATCAGGGCGTCTTCATCGCTGACGGTAAACAGGCCAATACCGCAGCGTGTACCCACACTGCCTACACCCACTACTTTCAAAGCAATATCTTCCAGCTTATAGCGGCTTAGTAACGCTTTCTTGTCGTCGGTCACGCTATTGTAGTATTCCCGAAAAAACAACATGCCGAAATTCATGAGGCGGTTATCATCTGCCGGATGGAAGATCAGGGGCGGGTCGTCGATAATGCGGCGTTTTCCATTTTGCAATTCCGAGATGCGCGGGAAAACAAATTCGTGGGTACGGTGTTTTGCCTGCTCGGTAGCCAGGTGAATCCGCTTCGCCAGTTCCTTGTCGGAGTGAAACATTTCCACGATCAGGGCTTCGTCCACTTTATTGTACCAGATTTCCAGTTGGCACATTTGGGAGAACTCGCGCATCTTTTCGGTGTACGTGAGTACAGCGGCCATGGCCGTTTTGCGGTTCTCCTTTTCCGAAAACTCAAGATATCTGCCGGCCACGACCATGCTCGCAGCGAGCCGTTTCACATCCCATTCGAAGGGGGCTTCCAGGGTTTCATCGAAATCGTTGATGTCGAAAACGATATTTCGTTCCGGTGTGGCGTAGCCGCCGAAGTTCATCAGGTGGCAATCGCCGCAGCATTGCACATAGATACCACTGTCGGGCAGGGTGGCCAGGTCGGCGGTCATTACCACGGCGGAACCCCGCAGGAAGGCGAAGGCGGAAGCAAGCATCCGGCTGTAACGGATCGGGATCAGTTCCTTTACCCGTCCGGCATTATTGTCGATAATTAACTGAACCGGATCGAACCGGTTTTTTGGATCTGCTGCTGCCGCATGCGCATCCCGGGGCACTTTGACGCGCTGTTGCTTGCCGTGCTCCATTCTTTCCGGAATGGAAAGCAGGGGTTCATGAATCGATCGCGAAGAATAAACCAACCGGTTTGCCGCATCCATAAGCAGAAATTAAGCTTAAGCGGAAAATTACCGGCCATTCGATCGCAGCACGGTAATATCTTTTTGAATCTTGTCGTCGTAAGTTTTCTTAACAATATAATGCCATTGCCGCTCAGGCACATCCACGAAAAAGATATCGCCGAGCTTATGCCGTTTCACAGCTTCCTGGAATTCTTTGGGCATGGTATATTCACCGAAAAACCAGCCCGTATCCCCATGGGTGTTATTGCCGTCCATCGTGTATTCGTCAGACAGCTTTTCGAAAGATTCGCCGGCCGAAGCTTTTTGCACGATCAGCTTTTTCAGGCTGTCGATCTCGGAATTGGACAGGGTTGAACCGTCGAGGAAAATATAGTTGGCGCGATAGGCAACCGAATCGCGGGCCTCGATCACCTTATAAGTAACATAGCCTACGGAAAAAATATCGCCTTTGTTCTGCTTCAGCAAACGTTTGTCGATCAGCGTGGAATCCTTGCCATACGACAAATGCAGCAGGGCCGGCTTGAGAGAAGGATTGGCGTCGATGTATTGTTGTGCCTGATCAACCGTATTGATCTTCTGAAACTGTTCATTAACCGTAAGCTGGGCAAACATGGGCGCAGAAAATAACAGGCATAGCCCCACGATAATGTACTTCATAGACAATTTTTTAAAACTGGCTTCATGAAGTTACTGCGTTTTGACCGAAATAGCTTCTGTTCTCTAACCGGTTCATTCGCAAATAAATAGTTAAATCCCGCCCAGACAAGTTCCAGTTTTTTTGTAGAAATCACGTCGATTTGCAAATCAATAAAACCTCAAATTGCATTATCTGGATGCTTGTTGTACATTGCTGATGGTATTCAGCCCTTTAAAAGAACCCAATGACGACAAAAACACTGATCGGCAGATCCATTGCGCTTCTTTCTTTTGCAATTAATTTTTCTTGCTCAAAAAGCTCAACAACAAAGGACAATTCCGCAGGCAATACGAAAATCTGTCAGGTCATAGCAGCCTATGATATCACCTCGTCCGGAGACACGATTGACCGATATCTTTTCCAATATGATGGTAAAAACCGGCCCAGCCAGGTTACCTATAAGGCTAACGTCTTTCCCTATATTGCTCATCTTACTTATGATGGGAATAAGATTTACCGGGCAACAGACGCCGGGATCAATTCCTCTTCCGATACTATCCTCTTAAACAATGCCGGTTTTATTGCCCAGGCCCGGGGATCGTCGGGAGCCGGTACTTATGTAACCAACTATACGTATAGTTCCGAGAATGAACTGCAAAATATCAGTGTACAGTCTCCGGGCCGCGCAACCGTATCTATTGACTATTTTTATACCAATGGGGATGTTACAAAAATTGTCAACGGTTCCATGACCAATATCATGGTATACGATACGAATAAACCCGCTGTTCTTGGAAGCCTGGAAAACCTCTTACAATATCTTTCCCTGGGTGCTTACTATTACAAAAGCAAGCATTTGCCCATTTCAAATACGAATGGAACTAACCCTATGGAATATTCTTACAGCTACACAGCAGAGGGCAATATTTCGACAATCACGTCTACCACAGGCGGGGCGACCATGAAAACGGCGTTTCAATACAACTGCCAGTGATTCCCATCGATTTAACTAATTTAGTTAAGTCCTGGTGAACGCAGGGTTCCAGCCGTTCGGCTAAGCAAAGGTAGCGCAAAGACTTCCGACTAATTTTTAACGTATGCGCGAGGCGCTCGGTACCTTTACGGACAAGCGTGAAAACGATTGCCTGCATGAAAGTACGAGCCTTCTATTTGCTGCTGCCCTGTTTCATCACCCTGTCTTTTTCGGGCTCAACCGTTCCCGGGAAAAAAGCAGCCCGGCAACCCAATATTATTCTCATCATCGCCGACGACCTCGGCTATAGCGATCTGGCTTCTTATGGGAACGCCTTTATTCGCACGCCGAATATCGATTCCTTAGGTCTTGCCGGTATTCGCTTTACACAGGCCTATGTCAGCTCGCCCATCTGTTCGCCTTCCCGGGCGGGTATTATGACGGGGCGCTGCCAGAATCGCTTCGGCAGCGAGTTCATGCCCTTCGATAAATTCGATTCTGCTTTTGTGAAGCGCATGCGCAAAGATTATTTTTCCCTGCGCCGGAAGAACCCTGGACTGAAAAGCCTGCATCCGAAGATTGGGTTGAACAAAAGCAAGTACGCCACCGGCCTGCCGCCAAATGAGATCACCTTAGCGGAGCTCCTGAAGAAAAACAACTACGCGACTGCGCTGATCGGCAAATGGAATCTCGGCGATAATAACGGCAACCACCCCACGCAGCGTGGCTTCGATTACAGCTATTATTTCGATGGCGCGCTGACCCGCTATGTAGACGATCCGGTCGACACCAGCCGTTATGTGAACCAGCACCTGCCCTGGGCTTTTTCGGAATTGCCCGCCTGGCAGCCCCGTGCTGCGGCAACAGCCATCCGGGAGAACGGGAATGTGGTGAAAGATACCGGTTATCTCACCAGCTCGCTGGCAGAGAAAGGAATAGATTTTATAGAGAAGAACCGGGACCATCCTTTTTTTCTTACCCTCGCTTTCAACGCGCCGCACGATCCATTCCAGGTGCCCAAAGCTTATTTCGACCGGATACCAGCGGTGAAGGATACGGTAAAACGGGTGTACTATGGCATGATCGAGGCCCTGGATGATGCCGTAGGCCGGATCGAGACTAAACTCCGTGAAACCGGTCTCGAAGAACAGACCCTCATACTCTTCATCAGCGATAACGGTGGCGCTACGTATACCCGGGCCACGGACAATGCGCCCTTGCGGGGCGGCAAGTGCACGCATTTCGAAGGCGGATTGCTGGTGCCCTTTTTCATAAAATATCCGGCCCTCATCTCTACGGCACAGGTTTACCATCGTCCCGTTTCTTCGCTGGATATTTTCTCCACCATCGCCGCAGCCGCCTGTGTCGCGCTTCCGTCAGACCGGCCCTATGACGGCGTCAATCTTTTCCCCTACCTGCTCTCCGACACGGTAAAGACGCCGCATGCTGTTTTTTACTGGCGGAGCGGGTATTCCAAGGCCATCTGCCGGGGTGACTGGAAATTATACCTCAACGGTAAGAGTAAAAAGACCTACCTGTTCAACCTGGCCGACGATATTGAAGAAGCCAGGGATGTGTCGGCAGAACATCCGGAAAAAGTAAAGGAGCTAAAGGATGAACTGGAGCGTTGGGAGAAAACGCAAACGGTAAAACCGGCCTGGCCCAGCGGGGCTGGCGTGGAGATTGACGTGCGGGGAGAAGAATTTTATTTTCCGACCTGACCGGTTCCCGATGTATTAAGGTGCAATAATGGAGAAAAGATAGATCGCAAAAATGATCAGCAGCACCACGCCCTGCAGTATAGTCGTTTTACCCGTGCTCAGCGAGAGAATGATTACGAACAGGGAGGTCAGGAACAGCACGGTAGCGCCGGAACTGATACCCAGGGTGAGCGGTATGCCGGTATAGAGGGAGACAAAAGAAACAGTCGGTATGGTGAGCCCGATGCTGGCGATTGCCGAGCCGAGGGAAAGGTTCAGGCTTTTTTGAACCTGGTTTTTACTTGCCGCCCGGTATGCGGAGAGTCCTTCGGGCAGCAACACGACAACGGCGATGATCACGCCCACCATGGAAACCGGTGCGCCGATCGATCTGAGCCAGCCCTCCAGGCTGGGCGCAAGCGATTCAGCTAACATGACCACGGCGCCAAGACAGACTACCAGCAGCAGGAGGCTGAGCAGCGTGGTCGTATTATCTGGCTTTGCTTCCACTACGTCTTCTTTTTCCCCCTCCGAGAGAAAATGATCGCGATGGCGGATATTCTGCACGACGATAAACGTACCGTAGAGGATCAGGGTGACAATGGCCACGAAGATCAGCTGCTGTTTGGTGTAGGTCGGTCCCGGAGCGCTGACGGTATAGTTGGGCAGGATGAACACCACGACGGAAGTAGTCACCAGGATCGTCAGCGCCGCACTGATTCCCTGCAAGGCAAATTTCTGTACCCTGAACCGGACGCCACCGGCGAAGAGGCTGATACCCACCATGCCGTTGAGTATGATCATCACCGCGGCAAATACTGTATCCCGCGCCAGCGCAGAATTGTCTTTCTCACTGGCAAACATAAGCGATACGATCAGCGACACTTCGATCAGCGTAACGGCCAGGGCCAGCACGAGGGTGCCAAAGGGTTCACCTACCCGGTGCGCAATAGTCTCCGCGTGATGCACCGCACTGAGCACGGAAGCCACCAGGAAGGGAACTGAAACGATAAGCAGGGGCGCCCAGTGTACGGCATGTGCAATGAAAAAATCGATCCAGGCCAGGATAGGGGCAACAATGGTCCAGACGGGTATCTTGTTTGATGAAGCCATGAGAGATAATTCAGTTTCTTCAATTTACCCCCGCTGGAGAATATTTCCAAAAGCATTCTGTTGTTCAGGCCATTTACTGTGACGGGCATTAAAGGGCAATCGAACCCACAGCCGACGATAATCCGGTCGAAAATTCGGAAAGAGCAATCGCCGCAGCAATAACATACACTACGGCAACCACGCCCCCGGCAATGCCGAGTGCCGCCCCGACATGACTGGCAGTCGTCCGTTTCTTGTCTTTCACTAACAGTTCCACCTTCTGCACCTGAGCGAGATCAAGGGTATAGGTCACTTCGACCTTTGCCGTTGAGTCCGGCGGAATGTATAAATGAACTTCATGCAACACGACCGTATCGGCCTTATGACGTTTGTAGCGCATGCTGCCTTCCCTTGTCTTCTGTTCAGGCACATGGTCTTTCCCGCCTCTCGTCAGATGCAGTTGGTGCTCGCGCGGCAGCCTGTCGAGCGTACAACTCAGGGTTTTTCTGTCTTCGCTCAGCAGAAGATCTTTCATATGGAAAGCCTGGCTTCCGGAGCGTAGAATGAAATAGCGGTTGGGGTTGGCAGCAATGACACTGTCGGCGGGCGGCGGCGGACCGTTTTTTGGCGTCGCCACTTTGTAGTAAAAACAGGAAGTCAGCAATATGAGCGGAAAGAGCAGAATGGGTCTGCCCCATATTCCCGGAAAAAGTAGATGAATCATAAAATAATATTTTAATAACAGCAATGAATAGATGAATACGATTCAAAGCTATTCTGCACTTGCGCGGAAAGCGAATTGCTTTTTGCTGCTGAACCGGGTGCAGACGCAGAAATCAGTTTTGGAGAGAATGTGCTGACGGGACTTTGCGAAAACTACGGATGAACCGAGGGCAACAATTGGTTTTAGTAAAATCTGCAAGAATTTCCATTGCGGTTTTGCAGGAATCGCAAAAGAATCCGGAATGAACGGGAATCCGTAAAAACGGCTTATCTTACGACAAGCACGTCCGGTCCCGTCTGCCATTCAGATCCATCGAATTCACCCGCTAAACATACCAACATGCAAAAAAGAACCATTGTATTTATCCATGGCCTCTGGATACATGCCAGCGCCTGGCAGTCCTGGATGGATTTCTTCCGCGAGAAAGGATACCAGAGCATCAATCCAGACTGGCCGGGCGATGGAGCTACGGTAGCCGAGTCGCGCGCGAATCCCCAGTCCATCGCCAATCACGGTGTGAAAGAAGTGGCCGACAACTATGCGCGGATTATCGGAACGCTCTCCGAACCGCCGATCGTGATCGGACATTCCTTCGGCGGATTGCTCGCCCAGATCCTGCTGGGCCGCGGCATTGCCGCCGCCGGCGTTGCACTCGATCCCGCGCCGATGAAAGGAGTATGGCAATTGCCTTTCTCCGCGCTCAAAGCCTCTTTGCCGGTATTAGGTAATCCCTTTAATCTGAAAAAAGCCATCTCGCTCAACGCGAAGCAATTTCACTACGGGTTCACCAATGAATTGGATGAAACAGAATCGCGGGAGATCTATGAACGCTGGACCATTCCCGCTCCGGCTCGTCCCTTATTCCAGGCGGCCACAGCCAGCTTTGCCGGATCCGAAACCAAAGTGAACACCGCAAGTGCTACCCGGGGACCTTTGCTGATCACGGGAGGAGAAAAAGATCATATCGCACCGCCCGTGCTCGGACGCGCCTCACAAAAGAAATACAATAAATCGGTGGTGACTGATTTCAAGCTCTTCGAAGGGCGGGGACATTCCCTGGTGCTCGACCATGGCTGGCGCGAAGTAGCGGAGTACTGCCATGACTGGTTGAACCGGCAGGGACTTTAAAAAGCTCAATGAAGTTTGCTGCTGCGTTCATTCCCGATAATTGGTTTTGCCGGCGTATATACCCAGGCCAATACGTGATATTGCAAGCTCGCTGCGCGGGTCTTGTGATTCACGAAATCCCCGCTTAGTCGCGTAATGGGATAATAAGGGAATCGCTGCACTTCGCGGATAGCATAACCTTCAGCCTGCAGGGAATCGGTCTTCAGCAATTCGGTAAACACAAAGAGGCTGTCGGCCGACTGTTTCAGTGTTTTCGTGGTGATGTTTCGAACCGGTTCAGCCGAATAAAATTCATACGCAAAATCGCGTCTCGGGCCGTCGCATAGAAAGGCAGCCTGCGGGTAACCCTCCTGCCGGATGAACTTCGCAGCGGCCCTCCCGGAATCATACTGAAAGAGGATGGGATAGAAAGCCAGATCCAGGAAAAGATTTACCAGCAGCACGATCAGAAAGGAAGCGCCGACAGTTTGCTGCAGGTTGCGGAATGGGAACAGCCACCAGGCAGCGATGGCTAATAAACAAAATAGCATGAGGGTAAACGTTAGATGGTTGAACCCGAAAAAGATGCCTAATGCAATCATGGCGACGACGAACAGCAGGAAGATTAACCGTTGAACCGGAATGAGTACCCGTTGGAAACGAATTCCGGGTTCGCCGAGCAGCCATCCTGATAACGAAATGGCGAAGAACGGGTAGAGAATATTCAGGTAATGCGGAAGCTGGAAGCGTGAAAAACTGAACAGCAGAAAGCCGGTCAGCGCAATACCGGCACAAATGAAATCGGGAATGGTATATGTGAGCGAGCGCCTGGTTTTTATTGCAGCGATCAATCGCCCGATCAGCAGGAAGGACCAGGGCAGAAAGGCCCAGAGAAAAGTATGAAGATAGAAGAAGGGATTGCCTTCTCCGCGTATGGGACCATTATTCAGAAAACGCCCCATCTGGCTTCCCCAAAAGAAAAACCGGATGCCTGAAACGCCGGTGGTCCCAAACACCTGTTTCTCCGGGTGCATATCGAACTGTATGTAGAGACTGATCAGCTCGGGAGAAATGAAAAGGGCAAGCGCCAATGCGGCAATCCACCATCGATAATTGAAAAAGGAAGACCATTTTTTCCTGATGATCCATTCGATCACGAAGCCGGACCCAACCAGGAGGATGATGAAGATGCCCTTGGTCATCACCGCCATGGCGAGAAAAAGCGAGCCCAACAGGAACTGGTATAATTTATTTTCCCGGTCGGCTAACCAGTAGAAATAAACGGAAGCCATAATGAGGCCGTTGAGATAGGGCTCGGCGCGGACGTCGTTGTTGGAGATGATCAGATGTTCGGTGGAGAGATAGATCAGCACGGCGAGCCTGGCGGTATCGCTGTTCTGACGTTTACGGGCCAGCGCATAAGTGAAATAAGCTCCGGCAAGCCAGAAAAGAAAAGCCGGCAACTTATAGGCGAATCCGTTGATGCCAAAAATTTTATAGCTCAGCGCCGTTACCCAGAATGGAAAATGCGGTTTGTCGAGCCAGTCCTTTCCATCCAGCCTGATCTGAAGATAGTCGCCCGAGACCACCATATTCTTGGCTAAGTTGGCATAGAGTGCGCCGTCGGGCGGCATTATCGGCAACAGCAGTCCGGTCGCGTTCACCAGAATTGCCAGCAGCAATAAACCGGGAAACCATTTGTTCAACCATTGATGCCAGGAAGGAGTATGTGCCAGGTCCTGCATGCCATTGTGAGCCATCACGCAATCTATGGCAAACTCAGTGAAGATTGATTAAGGGTTTTCAGGTAGACCCGCTTTACACGGATCTCGAAGAGGCGTGCAAGGGAAAAGCCGGTGATCAAACCCAGCAAAGCGCCGGCAGCAATATCGAGCGGGAAATGTACGCCCACATAAACCTGTGCAAAAGAGATCAGGAAGGCCCAGACAAAAAGCCAGCGCCATTGCTGTTTGGTGAGCAGGTAAATACCGCGATACCAGAATGCGGCTAATCCGAAATGATTGGCTGCATGATTGGAAGGGAAGCCCCATTTACCGCCGCAACCCACCAGGCCGCGGACCATAGCCGAAGTATCCGGATCATAGCAGGGGCGCAGTCGCGCAAACAAAGGCTTGAAAATATGCGCAGCACTGTAATCGGTGATAGCGAAACAAACGAGGCTGAGGCAGACGAAGATCAGGCCGGTCTTTTTCCCTTTACGCAAGGCCCAGACAAACATGAAAATATAAAAGGGAATCCACACAAGCGGGTTGCGCAGGAGCAGCATGAAAGCATCCATGGCATTGCCGCCAAAATGCTGTTGAACAAAAGAAAAAGCCGATTTGTCGATATGCTCTAACCACCTGATCATGCAAAACACTTTACGGGGAAACAAAACAACAGGTTGCCAAGCAAAACCCGGGCCTTCCTGTTCTTGATGCAAAACTACCGGCCTTGTGCAGTCTGGCGAAGTCAGCCATGTTAAGTAAAGTTGAAATCTATGTTAGGGCAAGATTATTGCAGCACCTGCAGGCCGTCTTATAATTTCCATTACTCCGGTCTTTTTTCCCTTTTCACCGATGGGGTATTTAAAAAAAATTAAACCTGCATCGACTGCTCATTTAAAGTATGGAGGAAGAAAAAAAATCCGATTTTCGCAATGGTTCAAATTATAAATCAGCCAATATGAAAAAAACGAACACCATCTACTGGATCGTCACGATCCTTTTTGCTGCCCTGATGCTTTTCTCGGCGATCCCGAACATGCTGCTCACGGCGGAATCAAAAACCTTTATGGGCGCTCTCGGTTATCCCGATTATTTTACGCAGTTGCTTGGCGTTTTAAAATTGCTTGGCGTGATCGCGATCCTCATACCTGTGCCGGCCGTGCTGAAAGAATGGGCCTATGCCGGTTTATTCTTCGATCTGGGCGGAGCGATCTATTCGCAGATTGCCGTTTGGGGTTTTAATCCGCAGATCCTGATCATGCTGATCTGGGTAGGCTTTGGCATCGCTTCCTATATCTATTTTAAGAAGCGGCTGGCGGCCGGCCGACCTGTGGTGGCTTAAATAAAAAACCTCCCGGAAGGGAGGTCTAACTACATGCTGGCGGTTTTTCTTTGGTAATGACTTCAGTTATTTTTTTGGAGCGTGCATGGCTTCTTTAAAGAATGCGCCGCTACCGGTGAGCTCGAAATTCGTCCAGGACTTCAGCAGGGTTGGCCCCCACTGTGGATCGAAACACCAGGCTACCCAGCTGATGCCCCGGCCTTCTAAGTATTTAGTGATCGCATGACCGTAATCGTTAGGTCCTGCCTGGGTATTGCCGTTTCGCATGCCGAATCCGATCTCCGTGGCGATAATAGGGTACTGGCTGGCAGCAAAGCCGAAATCCTCCTCCCATTTCGGTTCCCAGGGCGGCATGCGTTTATTGGGATAGGGGTGGGTGACATAGCCGATATTGTCGGCGCGGATCGGTTCTTCGCGCAACGGCGTGAGGTCGTAGGCCCAGTCGAATCCTGCTACCAGTGCAATGGTTGTCGGGTCGTAAGCGCGAATCAGGGAAATAATGTCTTCGTTGAGCTTTCTCCATTCGGTCCAGCTGATGTTGCCGAGCTGTCCCCGGTAAGTGGTGGGCTCATTGAAGATCTCGTAAAAAGCGACCGTGTGGTTGCCGTTGAAATGCCGGGAGATGGTTCGCCAGAACTCGAAAGTTTCTTTCTTAGAGGTATTGTACATCGGGTCCTGGAAGAGTTCCATTTCGAGATTGCCGATGGAATGCCAGTCGATGATGAGGTACATGCCGAGGTCGGTGCACCAGTCTGCCGCGGAATCCAGGAGCTGCAGGTATTTCTCCGTGCCGCGTTCACGCCAGGCTACCGGATGAACCGGGATGCGGACCAGCGTGGCGCCCATCTCTTTTACTTTTTCGAAAAGCAATTTATTCCAGTGACCCTGGCCGTCAATTTTATCGGGATCGGCGATGGATACGCCGCGAAAGAGTAGGGTATCGCCGTTGGCGTTGACGAATTTGTTCTTCACTACACGCACCTGAGGAAGGATGGCGGCTTTGGGATTTTTCTTCGGCCAGCGCAGATAACCGGACGCGTACCAGGGATTTTTTCTTGTGGTATCCTGCGCCTGAGCGGGTTGCATAAAAAGAAAAATGATGAGGCTGAGAAAGAAAAAAGAAAGCAGTTCGCGTGCATTACGCATGGCGTGCAAAATTTTATGAAGCAATCGAATCGGGAGAAATAAATTTATTGAAAATGTGCGGAGCGGAGAGCGTTTCCCTGCCAACCGGGTGGAATTTTTTTCAATGCTGATACTATTTTACCTGATCTGATAAAATCTTTGCCGATTGTCTTTGTTAGCGGAATGCAAAGTTCGCATGCAGGATCTTATATCTGCGTGGATCGGTGAGATGGCGTTGCTGTACTGCGGACGCGGAAATCATATTTTGTATCTCGCCTGCCTTGATGCGAATCAAGAAAACAGAAATTAAAAAGATTTATTTTATGTCGACTTTTTTGCTGAAAACCCTTTGCCATCCTGCATTTGCCGCAATAAACACTTTTTGGTCTAATGGTTTTCACTTAGTCTGGGAAGTCGTTCTCATTTTTTCAAATGAGAAAAAACAATTTCATTTGACTATCGTCTTGTTTTGCCCTTATAATCCGACCATGAACAAGGATCCGGCTTCCCGTCGCTGCCTCGCTTACCCCTGAATCTGCGCCGGTATGAATGCCGGATTCTTTTTGTTTCCTACTCCGGCGCCACTTTCCGGTCTTTCGGATATTTCACCCTCAGTCGTATTTTGTCATTTCCCGCCCAAATGATAGTGAACCAATTCTCTGAAATGCTCTATGGCATCGCTATTTTCAAAGAATCTTTTTTGAATGATATGGGCGTCAATTTCAGTGATGTAAAGGAAAATAAAATGCCTTGATTCTTCCGCCCGGAGAAACATATTCCATGGCCTGCTAAATTCTATTCCTCGTCCAATTTTCCGCATTCCCCAATTATTGAAATAATAAGTAACATTCGTAAAGTGATTGGGACGGATGATTTTGAGAATTATTGCCATCGATATCGGGATGGCAAGAAAAAGAATTGGGATAGCTAAAATTGGAGAAATGAGTCTGGCCAAAAAAATAAACAGGCTTTCACCCTGCGGCGATGTGGTAGAGAGTCCAAGAAAAAAGCTGGCGATAATGAGCACAAAAAGGAAAATAAAAAAACGCCGTATCATTTTCGTTTTTGAAATTTGATAGGCAATGGCGTTGGCCAATTCAAAGAAATTCAGGTCCTGCCTGATTTGAAATGTTTCTGTCATTTGTTTTGATTGGGTATCAAAGCTTCCGCACCCGTCAAGGCTATTTATTTACCAAATAGCTGAACCGTCAGTTTAATAGAAGAATTCAGTACCGGGTCGACGGCAGACTTTCCCAGCACTATTTCATATGCTCCTGCTTTTACCTGCCATTTTTGTTTCTCCCAGTCAAAATGAGCTAACAGGCGCGGATCAACAGTAAGGGTTATCTGTTTGCTTTCTCCCGGAGCAAGTTCTACTCTTTCGAATCCTAATAAACGCGTGGTATTTTCCCCTGCCGCATTCGTGAGATATAACTGCGGAACATCGGCGCCATCCATTTTGCCGGTATTCGTAACCGTAAAACTCGCCGTTATTGTTTTTCCTCCCTGCAGCTTAAGATCGCGATAAGAAAAGCTGGTATAGCTCAGGCCATACCCGAATGCATACATGGGCTTAATATTTTTTTTGGCATACCAGCGGTATCCTGCATCGGCTCCTTCATTGTAAACAATTGTCGTTGGCGTTCCCCAGGGAGTTCCAAGCCCGGGTAATTCAGGTCTCGGTGTTTGTTCCAGGTTCACCGGAAAGGTTATGGGTAATCTGCCCGAAGGATTTACCTTGCCGGTAAGGATCTCTGCGATGGCCCTGCCTCCGGCCTGACCGGGATACCAGGCCTGTAAAATGCCTTTTACTTTATCGCGCCAGGGCATGCAAGACGCGCTGCCTGTTTCCAATACGACAATGGTGTTCGGATTAGTTGAGGCGATCTCGCCGATTAGGGCATCCTGTCCCCAGGGCAGCGACAGATCGGCCAGGTCGGCGCCTTCGCCTTCCACCCGGATACCAAATATGATCACGATATCCGAACGCTTTGCCAATAGCTTCGCTTCTGCCACGGTATAACCCGGATCAAATTCTATCTTTGCATTTGGCATAAGTTTTTTCAGCTCTGCAAGCGGCGATGAGGGTAGCAGGAAAAGATTGCGCGCATTGCTCAGAAAACCCTGGCCGCCAATATTGATGGTACCGGCATAACCTCCCACGGGAAGCACAGCTCCCGAACCGGTACCCGTAGGCACTCCTTTATGGGCATAGCCTCCAATCACAGCTATTTTAACAGGTTCATTCGCAGTTAATGGCAGCACGCCTTCATTTTTCAACAGCACAATTCCCTGGCGGGCTGTTACCAAAGCGGTTTCATTATGTTTGCTCATATCAATGGCCGGCGTTCCTTCCCATTTGTTCACCCCGACAGCATACATAGACCGGAGCATGCGCTGAACCATATCAGACAAACGTTCTTTCGGAAATTTACCCGTCCTGTAGGCATTCTGCAATGAATCCGTAAATGCTTCCGCTCCCCACTGTATCACGTCGACCTGTATGCCCGATTCCTGGTCGAGTCCTTTTAAAGCGTAAGTCCAACTGGGAACGGCTCCCCAATCGGACATGACCCAACCTTTATAACCCCAGGTATCTTTTAATAATTTATTCAGCAGATAATCATTGCCACTCGCATACTCGCCATTGATCTTATTGTAGCCGCTCATGATTGAGCCCGGATTTGATTTCTCTATCGCCATCTGGAATGCCAGCAGATCGGATTCCCGGTGGGCGGCAGGATCAATAATAGCATCTAACCAATGGCGGTTGGTTTCATTGCAATTGAGCGTATAGTGTTTTAGTGTGGATATGACCTGCTGGCTTTGAATGCCGTTGACGGCGCCGGCGGCAAGCAATGCGCTTACCAGCGGGTCTTCAGCATAATATTCAAAATTGCGTCCGTTCCGGGGATCACGGATCAGGTTCATACCTCCGGCCAGCATTACATTAAAACCTCGCACCCTGGCTTCTTTCCCAATTACCACGCCTCCCTGGTAGGCCAGTTCAGGATTGAAGCTTGCCCCGACCAAAATGGATGCGGGCATGGCCGTTGCGCCTTTGTCATCGGGGCGATAACCCGGATTGGTAATACCCATGCTGGCATCACTGCTCTGTATTGCCGGCACACCAAGGCGTGGTACACCGGGCGTATAACCCGCGCTCATGGAAACGCCTTCCGGAATGCGCTTATCACGGGGCATGCCAATGCTTGGAACACTGCCTATAACACTTGTAATCATTGCGAACCGTTCGGGGTCAGTCATTTTCTTCTCCGTTTCTTTTGCCATAACATCCGGCGATGTTTGCTGAGCGAGTAAAAGGGAAGTGCTGTTAAGCATCAACGTTAAACAGCAAATAAGGCTTCTGCGCTTGCCAATGCAATTGTTGAGTAGTGAATTATACATGGCTGGTGAATTTTAAATTTTGTTTCAGGGCACATTTTAAAATTCCGATGAGAAAGAAATATTACTTACGGTTGCGGTTAGCCGGCAGGGGTATTCTGCTGTGCTGATATGCTATATTGCGCCAGCCCGGAAGAAAGAGCGGATTAAAAACTGAAGTGAAGTTATATTCTTTTGTTGAAATTAATTTGTTCGGCTTAGGCTTCTGCCGGTATAATGGGGAATCGCAGGGTTAAATCTACGAGAATAACTGCTGGTCTGAGTTTGCTGCCGCTTAGATCGGTAAATGGAAAGGTAATAAGGACGATGTCACCTTTAACCATTATATTTTTCTTTTAGATCAGCTTCAGAATAAAGATCTTCTTCATTGTTGAGAAAATCAAAGGTTTTTCCGTTTGCAGCCATGTGCTGAATGGCTTCAGAAAGTCTATCTTCTTCATAACGTTTAATGATAAAATCGATAAAATCTGAAATTTCCGAAGCCTTGTCGTCCGGAAGCTGATTAATAGCTTTTATGGTACGTTCTATGAGGGCTTGCCTTGTCATATTTAAGTTTACTATCAAATAACGATTTTATAGCAGGGGAAATTGTTCCTGACGAAAGCCGGATGGCACGTTCTTTTTCTTCTTTGTCAATGCAAACGGATTGCAATTGGCGAAATGATATCAACCTTCATTGTGTCATTGAGTTTAAAATTATTTTGTATCCAATTACGAAGCTCTTTGCCACCCATTATTCGCGGTGTTCCATTTCTGTTTGCCGTCCTGTTGATATATCCCTGAATTGTTGCGTCTGAATTTGCGCCGAGTTGAATGTCGATTATCTCGTTGTCCGCGCCGATCAGATCTGAATATTCCAGCCCGACGTTGAAGAACCCCTGATTATAATATGCCTGCCCAAGTGAAATATCAAATGTTGTCAAAACGGGAATAAGTGAAGAAGTTGGCTTTGGTTCTTTTGCAAGTTCCGGCTTTTCGCTTTCGGTGTCAACAAGAACTAAGCTGCGCCCCGACAGATTCCAGTCAGGATTTATTTCATAAATTAGTGTGTCTTCGAGCCCTGCGGCAAGATTAATTCTGAAATCGCCGTATTTTAAAAGCCCGTTGTCTGTCAAAATAAATATATCAACAGGCTGGTCATGCTCAAGCAAATTTTTAATTGCCGCATTTACCCTTATGTTGGTCGTTTGCGATGGGCCAGGATTTTGATAGCCATACATTCTTTGCGACAGTTGCATTTTGGTTTTTCCAATATATTTTATTTCGTCATTGGAAATAAAACTATACAAGACATTTGCTGTTGTATGGTGAGAAGCCAGGCTGTACTTAATTACGCCATTATCAAGCCTCCAGCGTCCCGCTGGAATGAAGCCAATATTTAGTAATCTGTTCATGCTTAAGGGTTATTTTAAAGTAATACATAGCTGGGGATTGGTGCTGCGAGTAAGAAACTATCGATTCATCTCACTTTCCAGTTTTTTAATGCGATCTGCGGCATAAGTATTTCCCGGGCTCAGTTCCACCGCTTTTTTATAACTTTTAATAGCCATTTCTTTTTCGCCGATATCTTCATATCCTTCTGCGATGCTTTCGTACGCATCGCCGCTTTCAGGGTGCATGGTAATATTGTATTTAAAGATATCCATTGCCTCGTTCTTCATCTTCTTGCCAAGCAGAATAAAAGCAAGATCATTCACATCACTTTCGGGCATCGCGAACGAGGTGTCTTTTTGTTTTAGGTCCCAGGCGATATCTGCAGCATGATCGTAACCTTGTTTATCTAATTGTGACCAGAAGGCTAACATATTCTTCTTTTCATAAAATTCGTAGCCCATCCAGATGGGCGGCCACCAGGTTTGCTCAGGGAAAAAAGCGTTTAATATATCCGTTGTAATATGCAGGCCCCATTTGCTGTGTGTAAAATAAACCAGTGCTTCCTTTGTTTTGGGATTGGCTATGCAAAAGCCTTTGAAATCACCATTGTCGCCCCATTGCCATATCCATTTTCCTGTCTCGTTCTCCTGCAAGCCAATGCCGAGTCCCCACCAAATATGTTTATTGGCTTCTGTAACCCTGTGATGAAACCAATTACCCGCCGATTGATGTTCGAGCATCATCCGGTAGGTATCAGGCTTCAGTCCTTTCCCGTTCATCAATGCCCGAAGAAAGATAGCATAATCGTGTGCGGAGGTCAGCAGGCTGGCCGCCGCCATTTGTTTCCTATGCCCATTTATAGCATCGGGGCTATTGCCAAAAGCAGCCAGTGTATCAAATTTGTCAGTCCAGGTATAGCTTGTACTGGTCATGCCCAACGGGGTAAATACTTCTTGTTGGGCAAGTTCATTGAGCGATTGATTAGTCAACTTTTCAACCACATACTGAAGGTATTGAAACCCCTCGCCGGAATAAGAGAATGTGCTGTCAGGCTCAAAAAGAAACGAAAGAATACTGTCTCCCCAGTTTGGGAAGCCGGTGGTATGCCGCAATACCATCCTTGCTGTAATCTTTGCATACCTTGGATCGGCGGGGTTGAATCGGTTATAAGCGCCAATATAGTGTAACAAGGGGGTGTCAAGGCTGATGACGCCTTTATCATATAACCGTAGCACCGTATAGGCAAAAACACATTTGCTTAGCGAAGCGGCTTCAAATATGGTATTGGAGGTTACTTTTTTATCTGATGTCGTACTGATGGCCCCCAGATTAACGCTTTCCTCCCCGTTGCCCTTAATACAAACAAGCTGTATGCCCGGTATGCCGTACTGTTGCATTAGCGACTGCAGTTGCTGCTGTTGGGCGGATACTGCGTAGGAACTTAGAATGGAAAACACTATTGTGATGAATCTTTTCATATCGGAAAGTATTGCGTAAGAACAGCACCGCTCTGCTGTTTTTTGTCAAACGAATAATTGAATTGATAGTATGAATGCAACTGTTATGATAGTTGAAATAATTATAGTTTTTCTTTTTGTTTTTTTTGTTATGCTAAAAAAACCTGATATAGGGTTTTGCCACAAGAAAAATGCAAATAATCCTCTGATTAGAATAAGGGCAATAAAAGAACTCTCGTTGCCATGATGATATTGTTGGTACTTGAAGAAAATATAAGATTGGCTTATTGCTGAAATTAGTCCGAATAGGTTGTCGGCGAATAATAATATCCATCCCCATGGGTTTCGTTTAAACAGTAAATAGAAAATTACCGGCACATAAACGAGCGTCAGGATTTGAAAGAAAATGAAAGGATTGAATTGATTTATAAAGCATGTCCAATAGCTAATCGTGCCTGATGTCGAACCGTCAAAACCATGCGCTTTGCAATCAATAACATATTTGATAAACCTGATGAAATCAATGACGTTAATGCAAAGTGTCCATAAATATTGAAGCCCAATAATAAGTAGTAAAATATTTAGCCACTTTTCAGGCTTTACTTCTGACGTTGGATGAAGTATGGGTTCGAAAAAGCTGGTAATTTTTTCTTTCTGCGAATTGAATTTATTGACCCGCTGTTTTGCTAAATTGTCAACACTTTCATAATACGATTTTGTGATCTCAAAGTCATTTTCTAAAACCTTTCTTTCACTAAGAAGTTTTGCGGCAGCTTTTACCGCATCTTCCTGGTATTCTTCGGGACGTTTTACTATTTTTAACAGATCAGAACTGCTATAATCTTTGTATTGATGGTAAAAGTCAAAGGTCATTGGGCCTTGAATATGAGCGCATAATATAAAAGCACTTTTGTGGGAAGTGGAATTTGAAATTCTCCCACAGAGTGCGGCTTGAGCTAAATTAATCTTTTATTGCTGATGTTTGCTCATTGTCGCACGCAATGAATTTCTACATTTGGTAGAAATTTCATTTGTCTATGAATGGACGATCCGAATCGGAATTAATTAAAATCGGTACAGGGCTATTGGATACTTTTAAGTATAAGAAGGCTATTGACTATTTTTCTGAAGCGATCCAACTCAACCCCGCGAACGTCGAAGCTTTCGTTCTGAGAGGAATAGCCAATTTTAAGGTTTTGAACATCAGCGACTCGTTGGACGATATTTCAAAGGCAATAGACCTGGACGGGGAGAACCATCTGGCCTGGTTCAATAAGGGAGAGATTTTTTGGTACAAAGGAGAACTGCAGGGCGCGGAGATCTGCTATCAGAAATCCAATGAGTTATCGCCGGGCAATTTGTTCTATCTCACCGGCCTGATCCAGGTAAATCTGAAGCAAAAGAAGCCTGACATGGTAATTCAGTACTGCAATCAGATTTTGAAGGATTATCCTGTGGATAGCTTTGCATTGAAATATCGGGCATCTGCCTATATCAGGCAATTGAACTATCAGGCGGCTATCGAAGATTATTTAAAACTCATTGATGCTGGGAAAAAAGGGGAGACCCTTTACAATAGCCTGGGATTCTGTTACAGCAAAATCGGCCAGTTTAAAAAAGCTTTCAACAATTTGAGTATAGCCCTGCAGATGAATCCGACTCATCCATACGCGTTGAATAACATGGGATACGTAAAGTTTGCTGAAGGGCAATATCGGAAAGCAATAGAACTGATCGAAAAGTCCCTTGAAATTGACCCCTCAAACGCGTATGCCTACAAGAACAGGGCGCTGGTATTCATCAAGCTTGGTGAGAAAGAATTGGCCCTCGCGGATCTTAAAGCTGCCCGATCGCTGGGTTATCAGGAGGAATATGGAAGTGAGGTAGATGAACTAATCTTGCAGCTGACACAAGCGCAGTAACAGTCAGACTATATTTCATTCTTTTGAAAGTGTGAAGTTTTCTGCCCTTGCTTTTTCAACTTGTAAAATATTGTTCTGTATATCCTGCATAATCCACCTGGCCCACCAGCTTGCGTAAAAATTAAAAGTTGTTGTCAGTTTGAAATGGCTGTATAAATGAAGCCGATATGTCTTGCCGTTTAGTTGCTGAAGCTTGTACGTGCCATTTAAAACGTCGAAATATTTTCCTCCGATTAGAATATGCTCATCCATTGTCGTGGATGGTATTTTGTATGGATCTGCTTTAATAGAAAATACCATTTTCTTTTTGTCAAGGTATTCCAAAACCGTTTCATGAAATACAAGTCCTTTTGTAAACCTGGCTTCTCTGGAGGCGCCAACGCCGTTATAATTCAGGACTGCCTCCACGGGCCTTGGCATGCCCAATAATTTTGTAAGCCGGCCTTTGTCCTGCTCCTGTTTAATTTCTTTGACCCTGGTTATGTTATCCCAGATTTTGTCGGCCGGTGCATTGATGTCAATATAGGTATAGGCTTCATAAGTTCCTGGAATTGCTCCAATCAAATGTTCAACCGGAGAGGCAAAAAACGGAAGGAACGCCAGCAGGGAGATATAAATTTTATTGCGCTTTTTTCTTAGCTTAAAGTAACCGGCGATAAGTCCACCGATGGAAGCTGCCAAAAGGAAAAAGGGCAGGATCATTAGCCAGCAACCCCAGCCTTCCAATGAAACCAGAAGGGCTATGATGAAGAAAATAAAAATAGGTATCCATGGTACGAAGAAACGGTACCAGAATTTCTTTACTTTTTCAGTACTTGAAAAATAAACGGTCAATGCGCCGACAATTGTCGGCAGGCAAACCAGGAATGAAACAGACATTACGGAGAATAAATCACCCCATGTCTTTACGCCATAAAATAGTCGTAAAACGATTGCGTAAAGTACCGGTATTCCAATTATGATTAATGTCCTTGTTAGTTTGGATTTATCCATTGCCCTTTCGATGGAGCCATGTTTTTATTAATGGCAGGATAAAAATAATGTATCACGCGAAGTTTTAATTAAGATGGATAGGCTTAAATTAAATCAATTTTGCCGTTAAATTAGCAGTTCTATACGTAGCATTATCCACTATGACAAAGCGTGTTATTAAAATGCATTTAATGGCAATGTTAATTGCTGTAGTGATCATGCCTGGCCAGCGGGCTTTGGCTCAGGCAAAGAAGACATCAGGCAACCCGGTGGTTGAAGGATGGTATGCCGACCCGGAAGCCAGGATATTCAATAAGCAATACTGGCTTTATCCGACTTATTCGGCCAAATACGATGAGCAGGTATTTATGGATGCTTTTTCATCTCCGGACCTGATACATTGGACCAAACATTCACGCATCATTGACACCAGCGGCGTAAAATGGGTTCGACGTGCACTCTGGGCGCCCGCCGTTACAGAAAAGGATGGCAGGTATTACCTCTTCTTCGGAGCGAACGATATTCAAAACAACAATGAAAAGGGAGGCATTGGTGTGGCCGTTGCCGATAATCCGGCCGGTCCGTTTGAGGATTACCTGGGCAAACCGCTGATAGATCAGATTATAAACCGGGCGCAGCCTATCGATCAGTTTGTTTTCAGAGATGACGACGGTACCTACTACATGATATATGGAGGCTGGGGTCAGTGCAATATCGTTAAGCTTAAAAATGATTTTACCGGCCTTGTGCCTTTTGATGATGGCGCAATCTATAAAAGAATCACTCCCGAAGGCTATGTGGAAGGCCCGGTAATGTTTAAGCGAAAAGGCAAATACTACTTTATGTGGAGTGAAGGCGGCTGGACAGGCCCCGATTATCGCGTCGCTTATGCAATCGGAAATACCCCTTTCGGGCCGTTTAAACGAATTGCCACGATATTAAAACAGGATACCAGCATTGCCACCGGTGCGGGTCACCACTCCGTTATCAATGTGCCGGGTACGGATGAATGGTATATTGTTTATCACCGTCGCCCCCTCGGCGAAACCGATGCCAATCACAGGGTAATGTGCATTGATAAAATGTACTTTGACAAAGATGGAATGATCCGGCCGGTGAAGATCACCAACGAAGGCGTTACGGCGAGGAAGATCAAATAATAATTCGGGTTTGATACCAGGACTAAATCCGATCCACCAACCGGATTTTCAATACTTCGCAGATTGTTGTCATGTTTTGAAGGCCTGATCTGTCTTAGGCAGATCGCTTACAGGTTGTTGATGGCTTTTTCCATTTCTTCAAGAGGAAGATCCAGGTATTTGTCCAGGTGAGCCGGAAATATTCTTAACGAAGGGATTATTGTTTACGATGGCCATAGTGTGAATATACTGAGAAACCTTTATGATACCTCTGTAAAACAGTAAATAAACCGTAAATAAACGGAAGATGAACAGAAAAATAGAGGCTGCATCGAGGTAGATGATAGGTGGCAGTTGGTAGATGGCAGATGACTATTTCTTCTCCACCGCCATATACACGATGCTGCGGGCAGGGCAGTAGAGCGCAATATGGTTCCCGTTCCGGGTCGTCGCACTGGCAGGGATCGACGTATAGTTCAGGGGGCCGCCGATAGACTGCGTCGGCGCTACGCCGTTCACGGAAACTTTGGGAGAGAATTCGCCGTTATCGGTACCGCCTTTCAGGGTGTAGTAGTACACGTTAGCGCCCAGGGGGAAGTGGGTAATAGTCACGTCCACGACTTTGTCAGCCGTGCCGGTGTTTACGATCACGGAAGCAATGTTATTGGTCCCGGCAAAGGTGGAGGAATATGCCACCAGGCTGGCATTGGTGGAAGTGGAGCTCACCAGCCGGTCGCCCATGAATTTTTGAAAGTAATAAAGCGTGTAAAAACAAGCCCGGGGATTCCAGTTAGCCTCGGGATCGGTGGCATCGCCGGCATTGGCGAACATCCCCTGGTCATTCCCGTTGCTCCAGCCGTTGGCCAAATCCCAGCGCGAACCCTGACCGAAATGGCTTTTCATCAGTTCGCCCACGGTCAGCACACCCGCCATGGCGTTCACAAAAGAGATCTGCTGCTGGCTTCCCTGTGAGGAGATATTGAATTCGGTCATCGCGATCGGTTTCATGGGCGCGCCGCTCCCCGGAATATTAGTGCTTAAGTAGTTCATATCGGTCGATGGAACGGAAATGGCATCGGCCAGGATCTGCGAGCCCGGCGCATTGGTGGCATAAGCTTCGTCGGGATAGTAATCGTGAACGATGAAGAAGTCAGCCGCATTGCCGATCACCGCCAGGGCTGTGGAGTTCCAGTCTCCAACCTGGTTGGAGTAACTGACAGGCCCTGCCAGCAGCAGGGCGCCAATTTTGATATCGACACCAATGCTCTGCGCGGCGCTGCGCATGCTGTCGGCATACACGAGAAAGTTCTGCCCGTAGTTGGTTCCCGTAATCTGCCTGGGCTGTTTATAAGTGCTCAGCGAAGTATCGATGATATAGCCCGCTTCCCAGTTGCCATAGTTCTCATTCCCGATCTCCCAGAATTTGGTTCGCCCATGGTCATAGCGTACCCAGTCGGCCGCAAGGTGTGCGGCTGCGGCGACAGGGTCGGCGCTGGTCCCGTAACGTGAGTAACCGAAGTTCACCGTTTGCAGTCCCACACTGCCCGTTTGCTGCAGCAGCGAATAGTAGCTATCGATGCTCATGGTCCAGGATTGCGTGTTCTGTCCGTACCAATAGCCGGCAGGCGTTGCCGTTCCATTCGCATCCAGCAGGTTGGCGGGAACATCGGCGGGCGCTGTGGAAGCATTCCAGAAATAGATATCGCTCACGCTGCCGGCCGGTCCGCGGATCACATTGGGCGAAAGGTCGGTAATGTATTGCATGAGGAGCGGTACAGAAACCACCTGGCCCATCCATAAATTGGCATTGGCGCCGAACAGGTATTTGGATACCTTGGTCAGCACCGCATTGGCGTCGATCTTAATCGTATCGGACGCTGCCGTGATCACGGGGGAAGCCGCGGTGGAGGCTGGCGCTGTAAACGATCTGGGAGCCCAGTCATCTAAGAAAAATCCCTGGGTGGTGGTCACTGCAGGGTCGACGGGATTATAGGTAGAATCATAAGGGGTCGTATTGGTGTTGCCGCCATTGCCCCCATTGGTTTGATTGCCGCCCGTATCTCCCTTTTTGCTGCATCCGCTCAATATGGCAACGATACAAATAACATATTTCAGCCGGCCTAAAGTTTTCATAGCTCGTGGTTATGATTGATAAAGATAAAGCCCGACCGCCAATGATCTTCATCAAAGGCTGGTCGGACTTTAAACCTGCGGTATTACTTTACTAAAACGACATCGTCAAAATACAATTGCTCGGTCACGCTGTTGCTGTTCATGAAGAAGGCCACCGTATTCAGATTATCGGAACTGTTGGCTGCCCAGTTCGTGGTGCCGGTATTCCACAGCAGCGAGCTGATCGGTATTTTGAAATAGTTCCACTGGTTGGGCAGCACCACCTGGCCGTTGATCTGGTTGCCGCCGCCATTGGCAAAGCCTTCATTTCCCCATTCAATATAAATGGTTTCCTGTGCCGAACCGCCATAAACCCAGAACACCAGATAGGTATAGTCTGGCGAATAGGCCAGTCCGTCAGTCGCGTTGCCGCCGCCGTTGCGGAAGCCATTGATCTTCCAGCCGCCGCCGCTGAACTGCGCATTCCAGGAATTGGCTGAGGTCTTCGTAAAGGCATTGCTTAGCTGCGTATTATCCCACGACCAGTTTCCCCATCCCGGAGCGATATTGCCATTTA
>DASZRP010000325.1:0-11193 GCA_035548895.1 Puia sp.
TTGATCATCAAATCCGATCGTGAATGTTTTCAACTTCTGTGCACCATCCTTCTGCAACAGCGCGGCCAGGCAGGAGCTGTCGTAACCACCGCTCAAAAAAACACCGACCGGAACATCGGCCACCATCCGGTATCGAAAGGCTTTGGATAAGATACGCTCCGTTTCAGGAATCGCATCTTCCAAAGATATCTTCAGTTTCTCCCGGTTATAATAGGAATAAACGCTCCAGTACTGTTCCGTATGAATACTGATCCGATTCAGATCGAACAAAAGAAAATGCCCGGGAAGCAGCTTATAGGTTTGTTGAAAAATGCATTGATTGGAAGGAATATACCCGAACTGCAGAAATGACGCAATGGCCCGATTGTCTATTCTCTTTTCCGCATACGGGTTGACAAGGATCGCTTTCAGTTCAGATCCGAACAAAAAATGCTTCCCGTCCCAAAAATAAAAAAAGGGCTTCACCCCGGCGCGGTCCCGACAACAAAATAGCTTCCGCTCCTGCGTATCGTATATCACGAATGCAAACATCCCCACAAACCGACTCAACGATTCCGGCCCCCATTCGTGGTAGGCATGGAGAATGACCTCGGTATCTGAATGGGATTGGAAATGACGGCCTTTCGCGGCCAGTTGCTCCTTTAGCTCCGCATAGTTGTAAATCTCTCCGTTGAACACGATCCAGTATCGGCCATTCTGAAACTGCATCGGTTGATTCCCTGCCGGCGAAAGGTCGATGATCGACAGACGTCTATGTCCCAATCCAATCGCATAACCGTCTGTCCGATCTACATAGTAACCACTGGCGTCTGGGCCCCGGTGACGGAGTGAATCGGTCATTTTCTCCAGTTCCGGTCTGTCGCTTCGACCATCAAAATCGACAAATCCTGCTATGCCGCACATAAGATAAAAATTTAGGGTCCTAATCCGGCGCTCTCCATACTCATAAAATCAAAAAACCGGAAACACAACTTACCATAATAATAAATATTTATGAAACAGAAGAAAAAATCAGGTCATACTTTTTCATCATCCCTTCGTAAGCATATTGACGGTTAAAATCCAGAGCAGCCTGCGATGCCAGCCGCCTCGCCAGGCTGTGGTTTGTGAACAGTCGTTTCACAGTACCGGCCAGTTCGATCACGTTGCCGGTTTCGTATAACAGGGCGTTCTGTTCGTGCCGGAGCATGGTGTTGATGCCGGGAGCGTTGGACGCCAATATAGGCATCCCGTTGAACATGGCTTCTAACAACGAAAGCGAAGTGCCTTCATAGTCCGACGAGATGATATAAGCGTCTGCCACACCGTAATAATCTGCAATACGCTCACGGCCGATCTGCCCGGCAAATCGGACATAATCACGAAGACCGGAGTGAACTGCTGTTTCACGTAAGCTCTCCCCCAGGTCGCCGCTTCCTACAAAAAGAAGTCTCACCCGATGTTCATCCAGCCAGGATCTGCCCAGCACCTGAAAGGCTTCCACCACGCGATGCGGATTTTTCATGGTTTTCAGCGAGCCGACAAATAAAAGGATCCGTTCATCTTCACGAAACCCAAATTCAGCTTTTAGTTCCGTCTTGTTTTTTTTTGATCGTTGAAAAGGAATGAGCGGCGGGATATAAGAAAATGACTGCCCGGGAACCGCTCCTTCAAATGCCTTGCAGATGGGTTCCGAAACACCCACTACGGTATGCGCATGGCGAAAAAAATAAAGCCAGGGAAATTTGAATTTCCATTCGGGTTCCTTCCCCCAATGAATGGTGACAATATAGGGTATCCGGAAACAGCGGAGCGCCAGCGCCTGGGAAAAGGAAATGACCCAGGATTGCTCCGCATAGCTGATATAAGCATAGTCTGCTTCTTTTCTGAGCCGGCAAATAGCCAGGAAATACTGAAACGGCCTGAAAAGTCGAACCGGCCACCGCTGCTTCAGCCGGACAAAATGCACTGCAGGATTTTCCGCGCTATACTCGTTTAAGAAATAGATTTCCCCGCCCGGTCGCTTTGCCCGCTCGCGAAGAAAGTAGTAATTAAAAATCTCCATACCGCCGGTTAAATGGGGATAAATATTACCCAGTATATAGAGCGCATTCCTGGCGCGCGTTGCCGGCGTCGTCATACTCATCGGCTCTGGATATTTAATGTCTCTGTTGTACGCGGCGGCAATATGGGCTGCCGGCTCTTTTTTGCCGGTTTGAGCATTTCCAGCTCGGTTATATTGCAAACAACATAGAGGCACATGATAAAGCTTGTCCAGTCTCTGTTTTGAGCCAAGCCGTAAACCAGGATAAAACAGACTACCGCCAGGGAAGGAGAAACATTTCTTGCGCTAATCGATTTAATGATCGTCCCGCCAACTAATGAAAAGAACAGGAGAAACCCAAAAATTCCGCTTTCAATCAGCAAGAGCAGAGTCGCATTGTGGGCATTAAGTCCGTGACCAAGATTTCTCAACTCGAAGCCTCCCGTTCCGATACCAAAAAATTGTTCTACTATCGGAAGATTCAGGTAAGCGGAATAGGCATTCTCCGCCGATTCCTCGCGCCAGGCCATCGGACCCAGATTGTTTACATTGTACGACAGGCCCATGGTCTTTCGGAATACCGCCACCGGTTCATCGGTCAGGCGCGAGGTGATCTGGTCGAGAAAACTGCTATCGAGGCTAACCAGTTTGGATACTGCTGAAAAAAGCAGGACGCCGACAATAGCCATCCCGACGATAAACCCGCCCAGGCGAAATACCTTTCTCTTCTGCTCATGATAATTCAGGCTGTTCAGAACGACCAGGATAGAAACGACCAGCAAACCCAGAATGGCACTCCGCGAAGTCGACATCATGACCCCGCCTAACATTACCGGCAGAAGTAATAGTATATATTTGTTGCCCGTTCGGTTTTTTACGTAGTCGGTAAATACATAAACGAAAGCCATACCGCAGATCTGACCGAAAAAATTCCAGTTGGCCATGGCATCCAGGTCGTCGTCAGACAAACTGTCTGCCGTTCCGTTCAGGATATAATAAAGCCGGTGCATCGGAAAGTTTCCGTATACTTTGTACGTATAGGCCAGATCGGCAAAGCAGATCAAACCGGAAGCCAGGGTAGCCCACTTAACTACATTGACATTGCCCATTTTTTTGACGAAATGAAAAAGGCAGAAAGAAGCCAGGATAATGGCGATAGTTTCTTTCAGCATGTCTGCCTTGAAGGTATCCTGCCAGAGCGAGATAAATAGCACATAGGTCAAAAAGGCAATTAGCAGCTTGATGTAATGCAGTTTCAGGAACGAGGAAAACTCACGCTGAACCGGTTTGTCGATAATGATCCTCCCGAACAGAGCCAGCGTGACCAAAGCCCGGGTATTCATGGGCATCCCTTTCAAGTCAAAATTGACCCGGGCGATGACCAGTGTAAAAAGGATCGCAGCAATATATTCCGGCTTACGAACCAGTAAATAAAAAAAACCAGCGACGCCAACAAATAAGATCAGCAGTTTCAATGCCATAAAATTAAGCGGAATGATATTTTTTCTTGTTCCTGCCTGATAATTTTAAGACCGTTCTGTTGCAGAGCCGGGTCAAATATACTTTTCGGTTGATTGAGCTCAGATTATTCAACATTAGCTTTTGATAATTCGCGGTCTTCGAGCAGATCGTAATCCACTTCTCGACGATCAAACGGAATAACACATCTTCGTTATGCGCTTCCATGCCTGCAAGCCAACGATAAAGGCGCAAAATCCAATGCTCCAACTGCAACAAACGGTCCCGGCTCCGAAAAAAAAACGCGTTTTCCGTGAGAAAATTGAAATGTATTTCCAACTCGTCTTTCAGAAAGGAGATTTTCAGGTCGGCGAGGACCTGGACGCTGATCTTTTTCAATCGTTCGTACATGATCTGCTGCCGGGCGGTGCTGATGTTGCCGCTGTGAACCCGGTAATAGGTTCCGCAAAAGGGCAGGTTGGCGACTTTAGCCTCTTTTGAAACCCGGTACCAGAGATCGTAGTCTTCGACAATGTCGAAACTTTCCCGGTATCTCAATTTCTTGCCCAGATTTGCCCGTATCATCACCGTAGAAGCGCAAAAGCAATTGCCCAAAACAAGATAGCTGTTGATATCCTCGCTTTCAGTGGGAAACCTGACCTCCCGCATCAGCTTTCCGTCTTTGTCTACCGTTCGAAAATAAGTACCGCAGAGCCCATACTCCGGATGAGTATCCAAAAAGGACACCTGCCGTTCGATCCGGTCGGGTAAAGCAATATCGTCTGCATCAAGGGTGGCAATATATTCGCCCTCGGCTAATTCCAAACCCCGGTTCCTTGAAAACACGATCCCTGAATTTACTTCATTCCTGATCAGCTTTACGCGATCGTCCGGATAATTGGAAACAATAGCTGCGCTGGCGTCCGAAGAGCCATCGTCAATGACCAGCAATTCAATATTGCTATAGGTCTGAGACAACACACTGTCTATCGCTTCTTTTAAATATTTCTCGCCGTTATACACAGGCATCACAATGGAAACCAGCAGTTGATTCATGAAGTCTAAACGAAATTCGGGGTAAGATATTGATTTTTTTATGCACGGTCGGATAGCCCAGCATTCAAAAAACTACACTACGATGATTATCAATTTGTTAATAAATGCGCATGGACCATCGGCAGACCGGTTTCTTATTCAGATAACTTTGGAACTTAAAGAAATTATGCTAATTTTACGGACTGTTTTCGATTCGGCTACAGGGTATGCAACCCATTGATTATTTGCATTTTATTCTCCAATTTTTTCTCTGAAAAGCGCAATTTTCAATCTTAAACCCAAATCGTACAACTTGGTAAACAGTTATTTAGGCGCCCTTAGGACAATTGGAAAGAGCCTATGCAAGTCATATCAATTCCTGATCTACGCCCTCCTGCTGATACTTTTTGCTTCCTGCTCCAGTTCAAAAAATGTCAACTATTTCCCCGAAACGCCGGATGTTACCCTGAAGGACAAGGCAATCCCGGGTGAGCCGATTATCCAGGTGAACGACCTGCTGAGTATCGTGGTAAGCAGCCTGAATCAGGATGCGTCCGCTCCTTTTAATGCACCGAATGAATCGACCACACCAACCAGCATCGGAGCAAATTCGGCCAATACTGTAACGATCGGGTATTTGGTGAATCAGGCCGGCGACATTCAATTCCCCCAGTTAGGTACCGTGCATGCTGCCGGGCTGACCAAATTTCAACTATCCGACTTTCTTACCCAGAAGTTGACGGGAAAAAAGCTGCTGATAGATCCGATCGTTACCATCCGATACCTGAATTTCCGGGTAAGCGTTATGGGAGAAGTGACCAGGCCGGGTGTGTTTACTGTTCCGACAGAAAAAATCAGTATCCTGGAAGCGCTTAGCTTTGCCGGGGATATTACGGTATATGGTAAGAAGAATGATGTATTGCTGATCAGGGAAACTAACCGGGGAGAAAAAATGGTCAAGCACCTGGACCTGACAAAAAGGGAGATACTGACTTCGTCTTATTACTATCTGAAATCGAACGACGTGGTCATTGTGCAATCCACCGGCGGGCGGCTGGAAAGGGAAAAAAGTTCGCAGACGATTCCAATCATTTTCAGCGCACTTTCTTTCTTAATCGTACTGGTGAGCCAGGTTAATTTCAAGTAGCTTTCAACGGCTCATCCTGCTTAAATCTGTTAGAATCATGACGACTTCAAATAATAACGGGCTGGAAAGGGAAAGCAACGGGGTCCGCGACCTGATCACGAAATACATACCTTACTGGCCACTTTTTATCTTGCTATTAATGATTAGCGGAACAGCCCTTTATTTCTATCTGAAATTCACACCGGCTGTTTATGAGACCACCGCCAGTGTCCTGATCAAAGATGAATCCAAAGGCCAGAAGGATTCCGAAATGGAAGAAGTCCTGAATGTGTTTGGAACGAAAAAAATCGTGGAAAACGAATTAGAGATCTTCCATTCCAACTCATTGATCAGTTCAGTTGTCAAGATCCTGAACCTGTACGCACCCATCTATGAAGAAAGGGGGTGGCGGGGCATGGGTACCACCTCCGCCTATCTTACCAGTCCTATTATAATAGACCTCTCCAATCCAAATGAAATTGAAGAAACACCTAAAGTGTATTTCGACTATTCCAAACCAGATAGCGCCGTTGTCATCAATGGATCAAAATATCCGTTGAACCAATGGGTCAACTCTCCCTGGGGAACGCTCCGGTTCTTACCTAACCCGCACTACTATCCTGCCACGCGGAAATCACACGAGCCATTCCGTTACTATTTTCAGCTGATCACCCTCGACCATGCTACCAATGGCGTGTTGGGCAGCCTCCAGGTTTCTGCCGCTAGCAAGCAGGCCTCTATCATCAACCTCTCTTATAAAGACCAGATACCTGCCCGCGGTGAGGCAATTATCACCCAGGTGGTCGCCGCTTACAATAAAGCGTCCGCAGAAAGAAAGAGCAGCGTGGCAATACGCACGCTGAAGTTCATCGAAGACCGCCTCAAAACAGTTTCCAAAGAACTGGATTCTGTTGAAAACAGCATCCAATCCTTCAAAGACAATAAAGGCGTTGTCGATATCGGTGAGCAGGGAAAAATGTATTTGCAGAATATCGAGTCGACCGACAAGGAAATCAGCACCCTGAACCTGCAGGAATCTGCGCTCGACGAAGTACGGAAATATGTCGAGTCGAAAAGCGCCAGCGGCAATATTGTGCCCTCTACATTCAACATTAACGACCCGACGCTGAATCAACTGCTGACGAATTTATCTTCTGCCCAGTCCCAATACGAAAAACTGAAACGGACGACAGCAGAAAATAATCCAATCATGCTTTCCCTGCAGGAGGAGATCAACCGGCTCAAACCGAATATCCTGGAGAATATCCAAAACCAGGAAAGAAATATTGCCGCAGCCAAGTCTACGCTGACAGGTTCTAAAGAACGCTATTCTACCATGCTGAGCAGCGTGCCGCAAAAAGAAAGACAGCTCATAGAAGTTAGCCGCCAGCATAATATCAAGAACGACATTTATTCTTTCCTCTTGCAAAAGAAAGAGGAAACCGCTTACTCGATCACCTCGATCCTGCCCGATTGCTATATGGTTAGCAATCCGACTACTTCAAGTACACCGGTCAGCCCAAAGAAGCTTTTTTTGGCCCTGCTTGCCTTTGCCGCACCGATCATGGTGGGCATTTTGCTCATTTCGGTCAAAGATATTTTCAATGGAAAAGTGCTTTACCGCACCGACATAGAAAAGCTCTCTCAGTTCCCGATCATCGGGGAGATCATTCACGAAAAATTAAAGAGCACGATCGTAACCGAAAATGCTGAACGCAGTTTCATTATAGAGCAGTTCAGGCTGATCCGAACGGGACTAAAGCATCATAAGGATCCCTCAGGCCGCAATAAACGAATACTCGTAACTTCCTGTATCAAGGGTGATGGAAAGAGTTTTGTTTCCAGCAATCTCGCCATGAGCCTGGCCAGGAGCGGAAAAAAGGTTGCCCTGCTGGAAATGGACCTTCACCAGCCCCGGCTTTGCGAGGTCTTCAATGTGGAAAGGGGGAATGGTATCGCCGACTATCTCGCCGGCTTTGTCGAAGTGGAAGATATTATTGTACCCACAGTAAAACACGATAACGTTTACATGGTCCAGGCCGGTCATCCTGCAGATGAACCTTCGGAACTTCTGGTAAAGGACCGCATGGAGCTGCTGCTGAATTATCTGGATAAGTCATTCGACTATCTGATCGTCGATACTGCTCCGTTGAAAGTATTAACCGATGCATTGATCATTGCTCCGCACTGTCATCTCGTGCTCACCGTTATACGGCATAACCATACTCCTAAATCCCATTTGGAGATGCTCGATAAAGACCTGATCTCCTACGGGATAACCAATGTCGCCCTGATCTTTAATGATGTTAAAAATCGCGGGTTTGGGAAATACAGTTATGGATACGGTCATGGATATGGATACGATATCCGGTCATCCTACGAAGAATATGGAAAGAAAAGACGAAAAATATCATAATCACTACCTCGACAGACAATCGGTTGGCCTTCAGCGACCCGTTCGTTGACCCGCTTGTCCGTTTTTGTTCAAAATCCTCCGAAATAAAACCGGCAGCGGGGCGTTTATCCACCTGCTGCATTCACTGCTAAAGGCTTTGATTTCAGCAGAAAAATAAAATGTAATATCCGATTGCACCGGTCTAACGGGACAGGTTACCGGGATCGCTATTTTGATAACAAGTTGATATGTTTCTTAGAGCCAAAAAATTGTTGACCACCGACCTGGTAAAGGTCTCATTCCTGAATGCCGTGGCCACGGTGATCAGAATGTTGACCGGCTTTGTCAGCGTGAAAGTAGTGGCCGCCGTGATCGGCCCCGTGGGTGTCGCTCTATTGGGTCAACTGAACAACCTGTCTCAAATCCTGCTCAGCATCTCAAACGGCGGTATCAATGCCGGCATTACCAAATACGTGTCCGAAAATTCAAATTCTGAAAAAGACTATGTGCTCTACTTAGGCACCGGGTTCTGGATAACCGTAGTGCTTTCTGCAGCCGTCGGCATCGTGCTAGTCTTTGGCGGCAGTTATTTCTCGGCCAACATTCTCCACGACGCCAGCTACCGGTCGGTATTTCATGTATTCGGCGGCACCATTGTCCTCTACGCATTGAACGCCCTCCTCATTTCTGTAATCAATGGCTTTAAGGAATACAAAAAATACGTAATCGTCAATATCATCGGCAGTATTGTCGGCATGGTCTTTTCCGTGCTATTATCTATTCAGTTTGGCATCTACGGCGCGCTGATCTCGGCAGTCACTTTTCAATCGGTAGTATTCTTTATTACCGTAGCCATCATCTTCAAATCCCATTGGTTTAAATGGCGGCTATTTATTTCCAAATTCGACAAGAAGATCGCGTTGCAACTGGGGCACTATTCCCTGATGGCCATTGTAAGTGCCGTCACAGTACCGGCGAGCCAGATCATTGTCAGAAATTTCATTACACGGGAAACATCTATCAGCGAAGCTGGCATTTGGGAAGGGATGAACCGGATATCCGGCATGTACCTGCTCGTGATCACAACTTCCCTGGGCGTCTATTTCCTACCCAGGCTGGCTGAATTGAAAACACGCGATGAACTGCGGAATGAAATTTACAGCGTGTACAAAGTGACCATTCCCTTTCTACTACTCACGACCGGGTTGATCTACCTCTTCAAACAATTTATTATACACCTGCTGTTTACTTCGGAATTCTTCGCCATGCGCGAGCTCTTTGCCTGGCAGCTCATCGGAGATATCCTCAAGATCACGGGTTGGGTGCTGGGGTACCTGCTCCTGGCCAAGGCGATGACCAGGACCTATATCTGGATGGAAATTCTCAATTTCATATTATTTGTTGTGCTCAGCTATCCGCTGGTGAACGCTTATGGGGCCAAGGGCGCAACCATCGCCTTTGCACTGACCTATTTGATCTACCTGTTCGTTTCTTGTGTCGTGTTTAGAAAACTCTTATTTAACCCGAAATCTGCTTCATGAATGCGCCACCCGACAACGCCATATCTGTTAACCCGTTGTCCCCTTACCAACTAATATGAACCGTACAGCACCATACCCATCCGTATTAGACAAACTGGCCCGGAAGCCGGCCAGCCAAACCCGCGCATTACCGGCTGCCCTTTTTTTCTCGCTGCTCTTTGTGTTTCAATTGGTATTTATTTTCCAGGGGGCAGACCTAGGAGATTCCGGCTCTTACGCCAATTTCTATCAACAGATATTCAACAATCCGGAATCTGTTGAGTACAGCTTTATGTTCTGGCTCTCGGGTTTTTTAGGCGGCCTTTATCTCAAATTATTCCCGGCCCTCGGCATCCTCGGAATCCGCATCGCAGGCGTTGCCATTTCTACTGCCACTGCAGGCCTGGCCTATCGCCTGCTTCGCCGACACCTGAACCGGGGCATACTGCAACTCTCCCTCTTCGTCGTCGTACTGATGATCAATAACAATCCCAAAGAGTTTTATTATAATAACCTTTCCGCTTTCCTCTACGTGGCCACAGCAGCCCTGCTATACCGGGGGCTCCGGCAGCAGCGATCTGCCTGGATCTTCTTCAGTGGCGGCCTCGTTGCCCTGAATATTTTCAACCGGACGCCTAACCTGTTGGAATTGGGCATCAGCTCGGGAATTTTCGTTTATGGATGGCTGTTTGCAATCAGCGTAAAAACTCAACTGCGGCAATTCCTCGCTTTTTTGCTTGGCGTCATTCTCTTTACCGCCGGCACACTGGCCGTTATGCAGTTCACCGGTCAGCTGACCTATTTCCTGAATTCGCTAAAAGTCGTTATGGCCATGGGAAAGTCATCGAAGCAAACCGATGGCATGGCCAGTAATTACGGTATCCTGAACCTGCTGAAACTGCTTTATGGCCAGTATAAAGACTGCTTCATCGGCGGTCTCGCTTATTTCTGTTTTATTTTTATCATACTCCCTTTGATCAACCTGGTCCGCAGCCGTTATCCTTTTGTTCCCGTAAAAGTTGTTTTGTCAAAACCCGTTCTGATATCCCTCCTCCTCCTGATGATCATCTCGGGTGAAGTTAACTATCTTGGTTTCCTGCATTTCTTTACCGGCGTTTGCCTGCTTGCCGTTGGCTGGATATTTATATTCAATAAAAACAGAGACACGAGCTTCCTGCTTTATCTGGGTGTCTATATCCTGATCATCCACCCGATGGGCAGCTCCACCGGCATCGATACCGTGATAATCTATTCGTTCTGGATCGCTTTTCCCATTGTTCTGGAACACCTTGCCTCTGTCAGTCGTACGGATTTGCTGCTGAAAGCTTCCGCAAAATCCGGAGACCTCGATTCCCGGTTCTCAATTTCGCCGGCGCAGCTTGGCCAGGCTAAAAGAATCAGCCTGGCATTGCTGATTTTTGCCGCCATCTATTATTCCTACTACTATCCCTATTTCGACAAGGCTGGAAGATCGGCCATGCGTTACCCGATCCACAACCCGCACATGCGCGGTATCTATACCTCCAAGGCCAGGGCAGATGCTCTGAACGAACTGCTGGACGCCAGCGCGAGATTCGTAAAGCCGGGCGACTACGTACTGGCTTACGACTGCATCCCGCTTTATCACTATCTCACC
>DASZRP010000326.1:0-7159 GCA_035548895.1 Puia sp.
TGATTACGGCTGGGGGCGGCAGGGCTCCCATGGTTTTTTTGTAAACCTGGGAGAAGTTTTTTAAGTGTGTCCGGCCTTAACCCTTCCGGAGTATCTCTTCTATCCGCTGCAGCTCCTGACCGGTGAACCGATAGTTTTCAATACAACGGAGCGAGTCTAACAATTGGTCCGTCGTTCTGGCGCCGATCACCACCGAAGTAATGACCGGATCCCGCAGCACCCAGGCCAGCGCCATCTGGGCCAGGCTTTGACTCCGCTGTTTCGCCATTTCGTTGAGTTGTTTTGCCTGCTCAATGCGCTGCGGCGACAAGGCATCCTCGTCAATGGCGCCGTTCCCGCGATGACTCCCCGCACGGGAGCCTTCGGGAATTCCATGGAGATATTTGTCGGTCAGCAGGCCCTGGGCCAGCGGCGAAAAGCAGATACAGCCAACGCCCTCTTTCTTCAGCACATCGAGAAGTCCGTTTTCAATCTTCCGGTCGAACATGGAATACCGGGGCTGATGAATCAGGCAGGGCGTCCCCAGGTCACGTAATATATTCACCGCGCGGGTGGTTTCTTCCGGAGAATAACTCGAAATGCCGACATACAAGGCCTTGCCCTGTCGAACCACGAGGTCTAACGCGCTCATGCTTTCTTCCATCGGTGTTTCCGGGTCGGGGCGATGATGATAAAAGATATCGACATATTCAAGCCCCATTCTTTTCAGGCTCTGGTCAAGGCTGGCGACCAGGTATTTCTTTGAACCAAGATCGCCATAAGGTCCGGGCCACATGCCCCACCCGGCTTTCGTGGAAATGATCAGCTCATCCCGGTAACCGGCAAAATCCTGTTTGAATATTCTCCCGAAATTTTCTTCTGCAGCGCCGTGCGGGGGGCCGTAGTTGTTAGCCAGATCAAAATGGGTGATTCCTTTATCGAAGGCCAGTCGCAAAATATCACGGGCATTCTGCTGGCTGTCGATATCTCCGAAATTATGCCAGAGGCCTAATGAAACAGCCGGTAATTTGATCCCGCTTTTCCCGCAGCGGCGGTATTCCATTTTATCGTATCGGTCTTCCCGGAAACTGATGCTCATATTTTAAACAGGGGGTGAATGACAAAGATGGTTTATTTCTCTTTTCTATATACATTTAAAGAAATATTTTCTTGCCTTCCGTACGACTGCTTATTTGCCTGCTGTTTTTCCCGGCAGCTCTTTGCGCGCAGGCTGCGCCCGAAGGAGATTCTCTTATTGTTCGGTTTGGTTTTGGCAATGAGCTCGCCCTTGGAAAACCGGAATTTTTTATTGATTCGGGCGCCGCACGACCATTTGCCGGCATAGCCTCCACGGCCTTCCCGCTCACGGAAGCCGATTTTCTTCAGAAGATCAAAACGCCGCAACCTCAAAACCGCTACTGGATAAAATTTGATCTCGGCAACCGTTCCGATTCCCCGCAGATCCTTCACCTGTATCCCGGATACGCCGACTTCACCGATGTCTATCTTGTTTCGAATCATCCAACCCTTCATCTTGAAGGCGGACATCTGCAAAAACATACCGGACAGGAAGAACTGGCAGATGAAGTAGCCGGCACGGTACCGCTGCCTTTAGCCGCACATCAGACAGGCACGTTATACATCGGCCTGCGGCAGCGCAGCAGCGATTTTTATTTTAAGGATATCCAGCTGATGAACCAGGATAACCTGAACGGTTATATCATGCAGGATTACGGTGCAGATACCCGCTTTTCGTTTCTCCAGGCCCTTTTCCAGGGCTTCCTGCTCTGTCAGCTGCTGTATGTTCTTTTTCAATGGCTGCTGATCCGAAAAAATGAATACCTCTATTATTTTTTCTACCTGTTGCTGATCACGCTGTACTTTCTAAGTAAATATGAACCGCTGTTTGGCATACACCTGCTCTTTACCCGTTTCCCCATGTTGCGGATCTGGTTTTCAAAAACCTTTCTGATCCTTCCCTATTATTTCTACTACCGTTTTGTCCGGAGTTTCCTGGATATGCCCGTTCAATATCCGTCGATGAACAAATGGATAATTCCCCTTGAATATTTCCTCCTCGCTTACGCCGCATTCGATTTCCTGCTGATCTCTATTACCATGAACCAGGATCTCCAAAGCACCATATCCACTTTCGTGCTGATTGGCGTATTCATCACCTCCGCCTGCTTTATCGGCTATATGTTCCTGCGCAGAAAGGTCCTGGTCTATTATATCCTGAGCGGAAGCCTGTTTGTCGGGCTGGGCAGCATTCTCGGCACGATCTTCACTTTCCTTGAGTACAAGGAACATATCAATACCGGCATTCCGAATATTATGGTCTTTCCGGAGGTCGGCGTCATCCTCGAAATATGTTGCTTCACCGCCGGGCTGAGCTATAAAAGCCGCGCCTCGGAAAAAGAAAAGATCGCCGGCCAGCAAAAGCTGATCGAGCAACTGAAAGCCAATGAACAGCTCCAATCGAGATTGCAGCATATCCGTAATAAAATTGCGCAGGACCTGCACGACGATATCGGGTCGACGCTGAGCTCCATCTCCATTCTCAGCGATCTGGCCATAAAAGAAAAAGATGCCGGACAGACCCTGGCCACGATGAAGGAGGTCAACACCCGGTCTATCCAGCTCATGGAAAGGATGGATGATATTGTCTGGAGCATCAATCCCAGGAATGACAGCCTGGAGAACCTGATGATGCGCATCAACCATTTTGCCACTACCCTGTTCGAAGCCAGAAATATCGACTATGATATCCAGGTTCAACCTCAGATCAATGAGGTTGACCTTCCGATGGAATACCGGCAGCATATCTATCTTATCCTGAAGGAGGCGATCAATAACCTCATTAAATACTCCGGCGCCACCCGGGCGATGATCAGGATCGGGTTCAATGAAAAATATTTCTTCTTATCTGTAGGGGACAATGGAAAGGGATTTGATCCGGAAGCCGGGTTTCCCGGAAACGGCATTTACGGCATGCGGAACCGGGCCAAAGGAATGCACGCCGGGCTCAGGATACAGTCTTCCCCCGGCGGCGGAACGCAGCTCCTGCTGCAGGTTCCGCTGGGATAAATCAGATGATCATCCGATCCGCCCTTTTAAAAAAAATATTGAATTTTACCGTATGATCAAGGTAGCTATTGTTGAGGATAATGCTTCGCTGCGTAATAGCCTGGTGAACCTGTTCGACAAATCGGACGACATAAAATGCGTTGCCGCCCTCGATAATTTGCGCAACATTGTGAGCGACATCGGCCGCGCGATGCCCGATGTAATATTGATGGACATCGGCCTGCCGAATATTTCCGGCATCGAAGGCGTCAGAACGGTAAAATCGAACTTCCCTTCCATACAGATCATGATGTTCACCGTTTTCGAGGACGAGGAAAGAATTTTCGACGCCATTAAAAACGGGGCTTCCGGTTACCTGTTAAAGAAAACACCGCCTGAAGAGATCGTAGCTGCAGTGAAGGAACTGCATCATGGAGGCGCGCCGATGTCGGCCAGCATTGCCAGAAAAGTGATCGGCTCGTTTCAGACGCCGGCCACAGACAAGGTATCGGAATTCAATCTGACCGTTCGCGAGAAAGAGATTCTCTTTTCGCTGGTAGACGGACTTAGCTATAAGCGGATCGCCGAAAAATATTTTATCAGCATCAGCACCATCCGGACACATATCTGCAATATCTATGCGAAGCTGCATGTGCATTCCAAATCGGAAGCCATGGCCAAGGTCCTTGGCCGGCCCACGTCTTCAGCCGCTGATCAATAGTTTCAGTTAGCCGTTAAACCCTTATTCTCCGTTGGGCGTCCTGCATTGGGCGCCCTTTTTTATATGAAGATGCGCGTGCCGGAAAAGCTGTCGCGAAATTCCCTGGGCGTGCAGCCTTTTTTCTTCTTGAAAATACGGTTGAAATTGGAAATATTGTTGAACCCGCAGTGATAAGCTACTTCAGCAATCGAATTCGTAGACTCGATCAGCATGCGGCTGGCATGCCCAAGCCGGATCTCCGTGAGACTGTCGATGAACGTGCTTCCCGTCCGCTGCCTGAAAAACCGGCTGAAGGAAACGTCCGACATATTTGCCAGCTTCGATACTTCCGCCAGCGTAATGTTCTTATCAAAATTCTTGTTCAGGTATTCGAAGGTCTTCTCCACCCGGCGGCTGCTATAAGTAAAATGTTCGGGCGTAAATGCCATGTCTGAAAGGATCCGCATATTCCTCGAAGTAGACAGGTCGTGCAGAATTGACATCAGTTCAAGTACTGAATCAAAGCCATGCTTTTGATTCAGCTCCAGGATTCTCGGGGCAAGCGCCTGCGCCGTATCACGCGAGAAAAGTATACCGCGGGAGCTTCGTTCAAACATGTTCCTGATAAAGCTGAGCTGGTTGCGGCGCAGCAATTTCTCATCAAAAAGATCTTTGTGAAATTGAATCGTTATTTCCCGGATCTCAGCCGATTTGCAATGATGGGTAAACCAGGCGTGCTGCAGGTTGGGGCCTACGAGCACCAGCTCCAGGTCCTCTATTTCTTCCATGTGATCTCCCACCACACGACGTGCTCCTTTGGCGTGCTGGATGAAATTCAATTCAAATTCCTCGTGATAATGAAGGGGAAAATCGAATGCTGTTTTGATTCTGGAAAACAGGGTAAAACAATCGCTCTGCGTAAGCGGTGTAATTTCCCGCAGGAGATTTCTTTTCATAAGCTGTCAATCGTAAATAGGGTTAGCAGAATGTATGAGCCTGCGTGATGCACTGGTCAGGGAACCCTTTGGCTATGCAAAAAAAGTATTACAGCAAAATAGCCAATAATCAGTCGCCTTCACCAGTGAACCAACCAAACTGCCTGACCACAGTCATCTAAAAAAGTCTGGTCATCTGCTAATTTAGTATTTATTTTAAGATAATATTGAAAATAAAGCCAGCTTATTATGGATTTTAGACCATAATAATGAACCTTCGAAGAAAATGATTCAATGAACCGTATTATTTGCCGTGTGCTTGCTTCGGCTTTGCCAAGCCTTTTCTGCTTTGCTGCTTTTGCGCAAAAAGACATTTACGAAATCAAGGTATTTCTGCTGAAATCCACAGACCAGGTCAATGCAACGGATCGCTATTTAAAGGAAGCTTATCTGCCGGCAATGCATCGCCTGGGCGTCGGGCATATCGGCGTGTTCAAACCGCTCTCCAACGATACGGCTGCGGTGCAAAAGATCTATGTGCTGACCCCTTACCATTCGCTGCAAGCATGGCAAAAGCTCGGCGCCTCTCTCGAACAGGATGCAGCTTATAAACAGGCGGCCGGTTCATTCATCAATGCCGATACCGGGCACCTGCCTTTCGTGAGGATCGAATCGATCCTGCTCGAAGCTTTTCCAACCCATACACAAATTACTCCGGCCGGCCTGCCGCTAAATTCCGAGACGCTGTATGAATTAAGAAGCTATGAGAGTCCCACCCTCAGGCTGCATGAGCGGAAAGTAACCATGTTCAATCAGGGCGATGAAACGGGCTTGTTTAAAAGGCTTGGGTTTAACGCTGTGTTTTATGCCGACGTACTTTCAGGCGCGCGAATGCCCAACCTGATGTACATGATCGTGTTCAACAACGCACAGTCCCGCGAAGAGCACTGGAAGGCTTTCGGCAATGATCCGCAATGGAAAAAAATATCCGCAGATCCTCAATATCAAAATGCGATCTCGGTTTCTCATATCGACAGCATATTGATGCACCGGACCGATTATTCAGATCTCTGAAGCGAGGACAAATATTCAACGCAAAACTGTATTTCCGGCAGATATATGAATCAACGGCCTCTCTTTTTCTTCTGTCCGGCAGGCTGCATGCCGATATAAACACAGATGAATAAGGAAGCCAACATAAGCAACAGGCCGCAGACTATCATGGGTAAAGATTTGAGATTATTTTTTGCTCCCTGCAGAAGAATCTGTGCGGCTTGAATCAGGCCGGGCATAAGCTGTGTCGGCTATGGACGGATTGGTGGCGTTGGTATTGTCAGACGCAGGCGGAATGGTCCGGTTCACCGTAGTATCCTCCGTCCGGCTGCCGGACGAATTTCCGTTGCAGGATGTGGCAGCGAGGGCCGTGATACCCGCCAGGGCAATGAATAAAGCTGTTTTCATAAAAGGCTTTCCACAGCTGATAAAAATATCGTACCAGCGGGCAGGGTCTCAGAACAAGTGGAGAAAGATCAGCAGAAGGGCAAGGGCCTGAAGGTCTGATCCACGTTCAAAAATTCGCGGATCTTATTGCCTTCCTCGTAGATGACTATGTAAGAACGCTTCCGGTCGTCGGTCTTTTTCTGCAATTCGAGAATTTTTTTGACCAGTGACTTCTTATCAACCCAGGAAAACCGGTTCTCGATCTTGAGAAAATCCTGAACGGAGTAGATAATCTCACCATTATTTAAAACATGGATTGTCGAAACAAATCCTTTTTCAGAAACCGGAACATCAGTGGAGAATGACATAGAATTGAAGGTTGATCGGTGAATTTACAGGAGATAAAAACAATTCCGGTTAAATCTTTATCCACATTTTCAGGCTTCTTGTATGAAAAAAACTATTTATGTGAACCGGACTGTTTCAGCAGCGTTTTCGCTGCATCGATCCCGCTCACAATGGCCGCTTCCACGGTTCCGATATGAGGGCCTGAATAACAGGCCTCTCCGGCAAAATAGAGCGTGTCTTCTATCGGTTCCTGCCAGCGGCGACGCGCATCCTGAAATCCGGATAAAGTAAAACTATAGGCGCCTGCGGAAAAAATATCGCGCTTCCAGTTGCAGCAGATCGCGTCAATCAGCAGTTCATCCAGTTCGGCCCTGCGCATCTGAAAAATACGGCTGAGGCAGTCCATCCCTATATCGAGCAATTCCTGGTCGGACAGGATCGAAAGTTTTTCTGCTGCCGGACCGCCAAGCCATCCGGTAAGCAAATTCGATTCCATCGGATGTTGCGTCCACCAGGTCGGGATGGGTTCGCCGGAAAAAATAAACTGCAGGTCTGTTGTCTTTTCTTTCCAGAAAGGCTGCTTCCATTGGGTCAGCAACTTGATCACACTGCCAAATCCGATCTGTTTCGCTGCATTTACCTTTTCAGGCAATGCAGGCAAAAAATTAACTGCCGCGCTTTCGGGAATGGC
>DASZRP010000327.1:0-9738 GCA_035548895.1 Puia sp.
GGGCTTCGAAGTACAACGCAGCACGAACGCAAACGACTGGACGGTGATAGGATTCGTAGCGGGCGCCGGTAATAGCCAGACGCAGAAAAATTATCAGTTCGTCGACCCGGGACTGGATGCCGACACATATTACTACCGTCTCCGTCAGATCGATCTGGACGGCAAATCACAGACCACGAAGATTGTTCAGCTTACCATCGACGGCCCGATACTGGAACTGCTGCAGAATAAACCAAACCCGATGACAACAAGCAGTGTGATCGAGGTGGTGATCCCGAAATCCTGCAAGGCAGAGCTTACGCTCTACGATCAAATGGGCAGGCCGATCCAGGTGCTGATGAATGAAGACAAGATGCCCGGGACTTACCAGATCACGGTAAATAAGAACGGGTTAAGCAGCGGCATCTACTACTATAAGCTCAATGCCCTGGGCAAAACCCTGGTTCGCAAGATGACCATTCTGTAAATCGGGCAAATCGATAAAATAAAAAGGAGCTGTTGGTCGGACGGCTCCTTTTTATTTTATAAGGGTATTTGCTGAACCTGGGGGATATGATTAAGAAAGAGCAACCTGATCAATAGGCATTGCTATCCCCTTTCAGGGTAACCAGTACGGTCATCAGCACAATGCGCAGGTCTAAGTAGAGCGACCAGTTTTCCATATACCAGATATCGTATTCGACTCTTTTCTGCAACAGGTCTTTTTCCCTGATCTCGCCACGGAAACCATGTACCTGGGCCCAGCCGGTGAGACCTGGCTTTACGAAGTGGCGGATCATATATTCCTGGTAGAGCCCGGAAAATTGCTCGGTATGCTTGAGCATGTGCGGCCTTGGACCAACGATCGACATATCGCCTAAAAAAATATTGAAGAACTGAGGCAGTTCGTCAATGTTCGTCTTGCGCATGAAGCGGCCGACGCGCGTGATCCGGTCGTCATCCTTCGTTACCTGTTTGGAATCGGCATCCTTGTTTACCTTCAGACTGCGGAATTTGATGCAGCGGAAAGGCTGGTTGTTCTTGCCCGACCGGGATTGGATAAAGAAGACCGGTCCCCGGGAATCGAGCTTGATCAGGATAGCAATCAGAGGAATGAGCCAGGAAAGCAAAAAAATAATGACAAACATACTGAAGACGATGTCGAAAGCCCGCTTCTTAATGCGGTTGCCGGTGTCTTCCAGCGGAACTTTTCTCAGGGAAAGCACGGGGATATCATCCACGAAGTCAACGAAGATATTCCGGTTGAGGAAGATCTCATAATCGGGCACGAACTTGAAATAGACAAAATGCTTTTCTGCTTCTTTGGCCAGCTCAAAAAGATAGGGATAGCGCTGCGGGTCGAGGGTGGAATAGATTTCGGTGACGTTGTTCTCTTTTACAAAAGCCATGATGTCTTCCAGCTTCCGGATGATCTTCAAGCTGCCCGACTCGCGCACGATGCCGCGGTCGTCGAAACAGGCCGCCAGTTTCACCAGCTTGGCTTCGTTTTGAAAATAGCTGATCAGCTTTTCCGCCAGGTTGTTATAGCCAAGGACCACGACATTTTTCGCCAGCCTAAACTGGCTGCGCAGCGACATGACCAGGAGATTGAAAATGACCCTGTTTACAAACAGGATAGCGGCAAAGCCCCAGGCGCAGGCCATGACAAAAGAGCGGGAGTATTCGAAATGGTAGAGAAAAATAAAGAGGAAAGTGCCGAGGATCGAGAGCAGGTAGCACTTGACGGTACGTTTGAAGAAGTTTTCGAAATCGAGCCAGTTCTTGCTTTGATAGAGGCCGGATATATATACCGATACTACCCAGCACAGATTGAAGATTGCAAAATACAGATGATAGGCCCGTTGACTCAGGGCATCGACATGCGACACATAGAGCGCTGCCCCCAGCAAGGCCAGGTTAAGCGAGATGAGGTCCCATAACCACAATAAGGTGCGAAAAAAAACAAAAGAGAGCTTGGTCATCAGGATAAAGGCTTAGGAATTAAACAGAATATGGCATGCTGTATTTTTATTTTACTTTTTTTAAAATTCTTGTAAAAGTATCGATTACCCTTTGAATTTCTTCGTCCTTCATGGGAATATACAGTGGCAGAATGATGCTCCGGTCGCTCGATTTCTCCGATACGGGCAACGAAAGACCGGCATATTCGGTTTTATAGGCCGTCTCCCGGTGGGCGGTCATAATGCCGCGGCGAGTGGCGATGCCCGCGTCGAGCATGGCCTGCATGAGATCGTTGCGGCCGACCGGGCAGTCGTCTTTCAGGTAAATACTGTAAGACTGATAGTTACTGAAGTATCCTTTCCGCTCGAGGGGTAATTGAATCCCTTCGATCTTTTTAAAAGCCTTGTGATATTTCTGGGCAACCTTTCTTCTCTTGCCAATGATCCAGTCGAGCTTTTCTAATTGTTTTATTCCCACGGCGGCTTGTATGTCGGTAAGCCGGTAATTGTAGCCGACCTCTAAATGATCTTCGAAAATGATTTTGGAGGCCTCGTGCCGCACGCGGTCGTTCACCGACATGCCGTGCTGGCGCAGCAATTTCAACCGCTTGTAATAAGCTTCGTTGTTAGTGGTGATCATGCCGCCGTCGCCGGTGGAGATGACTTTTCTCGGATGAAAGGAAAAGCAAACCAGCTCGGAATGGCTGCCGATCTTCGCGCCTTTGTAGGAAGAGCCGGCCGCGCAGGCCGCATCTTCGATCAGCTTCAGGTTATGCTTTTCAGCCAGGGCCTTGAATGCGTCGATATCGGCGGGCATGCCGATCTGGTGCACCAATAAAATCGCTTTGGTGCGCGGGGTGATCTTCCGCTCCGTATCTTTCACATCCAGGTTATAATTATCCGGATCGATCTCTGCAAATACCGGTTTGGCGCCGGTATATTTAATGCAGTTTGCCGTGGCGATATAGCTCATCGAAGGGCAGATCACTTCGTCGCCCGGACCCACGCCGGCAACGATCATGGCCAGATGCAGCGCCGTCGTACAGTTGGAAACGGCGACGGCATATTTGGCGCCGGTATAGGCCGCAAATTTCTCTTCAAATTCGGCTACCCTTGGCCCCTGGGTGATCCAGCCAGTCAGGATCGTATCGTAAGCGGCCTTGGCTTCTTTCTTTGTCAGGTAAGGTTTGGCTATGGGGATCATGCGTTGACGGGAGTTTTAATTTTTTCAAAATACCATTCGGACAATTCTTTCAAACCTTTTTCCAGGCTCACGGTCGGCGTGAAGTTCAGGAGCTTCTTCGCCTTGCTAATATCGGCCAGGCGGCGGCTGACGGGATTAATGGAATTCTCTTCCCGGAATTCGGGCTTGAGGTTTGAATCGTTCACTTTCAGCAATACATCCAGCAATTGTTTCAGGCTGGTTTCTTCGCAGTTCCCGATATTGAAAGCTTCATCAGTCACTTCGGCCTGCAAAGCGGCAATATTGGCCTTGGCGATATCGCGTACGTACACGAAGTCCATCGTCGTGGACCCATCGCCGTAAATGAGCGGGTTCCGGCCGTCGCGGATGCAGTCCAGCCACTTGATCATCACCTCGGTGTATTTGCCGTCGGTATCCATGCGGGGACCGTAAGCATTGAAATAACGCAGGGCTGTATAGTCGAGCCCGTACATGAATTTGTAACTGCGGAAAAGTTGCTCCCCCCACATTTTCGCCGCGCCGTAGAAGGTCTGGTTATTATAGGGATTGTCGTTTTCCGGGGTGGGGAAGTGCTGGGCAAGCCCGTACACGGAAGCGCTGGAACTGTAGATCACCTTCTTTATCTTATGCTTCACGCAAAGCTGCGCGATTTCGAAGGTGGACTGCAGCATGACCTCAAAACCGTCCCGGGGATTGGCAGCGCAGGCGTTAATACGCAGCGCCGCCATGTGGAATACATAGTCGGTTCCGGCAATGCACTTTTCGAGCAGGGCATTGTCGCGGATGTCGCCTTCATGGAATTCGATGAGGGGATTGCCGGCAAAATTTTTCATATTGGCCCGGCTGCCACGAATGAAGTTGTCGATGATAATGATCTTTTTTGGCTGCAGGGGCAGGAGTTCTTCAATTACATAAGATCCGATAAAACCGGCGCCGCCGGTAACCAGGATCACGCTGTCTTTAATTTGATTCAACATACGCTGTTTCGTTTTCCAGTTCAACAATTTTATCTATAATGAATACCGGCCGGTGGCGGCTGGCATCCAGGGTTCGCCAGAGATATTCGGCAATTATGCCGAGCGAGATATTCGTGATGCCGAATCCGACCATGAGAATGGACATCAGCGCGGGCCAGCCCGACGCCAGGTCGTGGAAGATCAGCTTGCGCAGTACGATATAGACAGTCCAGAGCACCCCGATAATGAACATGCTGATGCCGATGATGGTCACCAGCCGGATCGGCGCGTAGGAGAAAGCGACAAAGGAATCGATGAAGAGCTTGATCTTTTTGGAAAGGGTCCATTTGCTTACGCCGGTCTGCCGCTCGCGCTTTTTGTATGAAATAGAGGCCTGCCGGAAGCCCATGCCCAGGATCTGCAGGAAGATCGAGGAGTTGGCTTCGATATTGCGGTTGATCTGCATCGCCACTTTCCGGTTGAACATTACGATATCGAATCCTTTCTCAGGGAAATTGGCGAAGGCGAACTTCTGCATCAGGTAGGCATACATGGAAGAGAAGGTCCTTTCTCCGAACGAGACCCTGGTGCTTTCGCGGTGAGCCCATACAATATCGACGCCTTCGGCTGTTTTGGCTAACATGTCCACAATGAGCTCCAGCGGATCCTGGAGATCCGCATAGTTGAAGCAAATATATTCCCCGCTGGCAATGGAAATGCCTGCGCGCAGGGCGGCATGCGACCCGAAATTCCTCGACAGGCTGATCAGTTTGGCGCGGTAGGTAAAATGGTGCGCCTGTTCTAAACGCTCGACTGATTTATCCCGCGACCCGTCGTTCACGAAAACCACTTCGGATCTCCACTCGGGGTGCTGCCCGAAGAACTGGTTCAGGCTGTCGACCAGGTAAGGAATGCCCTCATACTCGTTGTATATGGGTATGATGAGCGATACCGGTATCGGGTTATTTTCAGGCATGGGATGAAGGTTTAAATCTTAGCCGGATGCTTTTGATCAGCTCGCCGGGGGGAATCGTTTTTCCCTGGTAGCCGATCTCGCGGATCTCCAGCTGGTCTTTTCCACAGGCCACGCGAACGGCCAGGTTTTCTTTCAGGATACCAATAATATGGCCTGGAACAGCCAGGAACGGATCTTCCGGTCTGAATACCGAAGCATTCCAGATGGTGATCTTTTCTCCATTCAGAAAGCTGTAGGCGCCGGTATACGGATGCGCAGACGCCCGGATCAGGCGGCAGATATTTTCTGCTGTATCCTGCCAGTCGATCTGGCTGTCTTCCGGCAGGCGCGGGTAGCAGCGCAGCCCATGCACGGTTCCCTTCACTTCGATCTGCTCCGGACGGTTATATACGCGGTCCAGAGCTTCCTCATACAGGGCCGGAACATCCTGCTCTGCCTGTTTCAGAATTTCAGCAATAAACGTATTGGGGCCGATGGGTATTGCCTTGCGGGCGATTACATCACCGGCATCCAGTTCCGGGTCCATCTTATGAATATTTCCGTAGATATGATCTTCTTCGTTGATGATGGTCCAGTTCACCGTCGCATTGCCCTTGTAATCGGGCAGGTTGCCCAGATGAAAATTCAAAATGCCATGGGTGAACCGGTCCAGAAAGCTCTTCGGGATGGTATATTTCCAGTTGGCGCTGATTGCTGCTAACACCTGGTTTTCCGTCACGATGCGGATCAGCTCTTCGTTGTTCAGCGAACGGATCATGAAAAACTTCGCGCCGGTTTCGGCAGCCAACCGTTCGAAATCGGCATGTTTGATATCATATTCCTCGTAGGCTTCTTCGGTCACGATGGCTTTGAACCGGTAGCCTTTGGCCGCCAGATGTCGGATGCCATCGTAGAGATAACGGGAACGTCCAATCGCAATCAGGTTTTTGCTCATACGAGGTCCAGTATTTTAATGTTTTGGTATTCCTGCGTGCCGGCCAGCAGGGCTTCGCCGACTTTCAGTCCCCCGGCCTGCAGCCGGATGATCGGATCGTACCCAATGGCCGAAGGTAAGATACCCATGTGACCGCTGTGCACCTGGGCCGGGTAAAAGCGGATCCCCGCTGCACCTAGCGCCTGAGGGTCCACATCGCCGGCATAACGCAGGAGGAGCGGATCGGTTAGCTGGGATTTAAGCCGGGTTATGGAAAGCGGTGTATCGGAGCCTAGCCAGTTGCGATCGAACGGATAGGCCGTGAAGATCACGGCTTCCGCGTCGCGATAGGCTTCGGGAATGCGGATCTCCGGAAAGCCCCCGATCCAGTCAACTGACGCATCGTAACGTTCACGGTGCTCGTCCGGGCCGATCACGGCCAGGCCGGCGCAGACCTTTGCGATCACTTTGGCGATATAGGGGCCGAAGTCGTTATTGCAGATGAGTACGAATTTGTTTTTGTAAGGCGTCAGGCCGGCGTCGAAGATCTGTTTCAGGGCCATATCGCCAAGATAGTTGAACACATCCACTTCCGGATGGCGCTCATTGGTGGCGCCCACTTTGAAGCCGCGGCGGCGGATATAACCGATATCCATATCCGCGTCCCGCCATTCCCAGGCTTCATACATGAGCGGAATAACGGCGCTGTCCTTAGCATGGGTCAGCATGTCTTCATTCAACGGCCTGAGGTGACCGGCATTCGTAATGATATCGGCCTGGCCGATGATGTCCGGTTTCAATTCGTCGATCAGCGTAATATCGAGCGGAGCGCCTTTGAACGAGGAAGCGAGGGCTCTGGTGGCTTCGAACACTTCTTCCACTTTTCCGTAACGGGTCGTTTTGGAAAACGCAAATACCTTGGCGCCCGCCAGGGCGGCCAGCACGGGCGTAACGATGTAAGCGCCGGTAGCCGCTTCAGTCAGCACCGTTTTGCCTTTCAGGTTCAACTGCAGGGCTTCGACCCGGTTCACCAGTTTATCGATCAGCATATCAGTAACTGTTCAGGGTTTGGATGGTATAGCTCACCTCATCGTCCGTCAGTTCCGCATACATGGGCAGGGAGAGGCAATGGGCGGCTAAGTATTCTGAATGGGGGCAATCGCCGGTCTTATAACCCAGATCCTTATACGCTTTTTGCAGGTGGCAGGGAACAGGGTAGTGGAGGCCGGGGAAAATATTGTGTTCGTTCAGGTATTTCATCAGTCCGTCGCGGTCTTCCGTGGTCACCACAAAAAGATGGAATACCGAATCATGGCCTTCGGGCTGCAGCTGCATTTTCAGCTTCGGATTTTTCAGCTCGTTATGATAACGTTTGGCGATGGATTTGCGGCGGGCATTCCACAGGGGCAGGTATTTCAGCTTGATGCTGAGTGAAGCGCCTTCCAGGCCGCCCATGCGCATGTTGTAACCGATCTCGTCGTGGTAATACCTGACCACCGATCCGTGGTTGCGCAGGCTCAGCAGGTGCTTGTAATAGGATTCGTTATTGGTGGTGAGCCCCCCGGCTTCCCCGCAGGCGCCTAAGTTCTTGCCGGGATAGAAACTGAAGCAGGCCATTTCCCCGAAACCGCCGACAGGCTTTCCTTTATATGCAGCGCCCTGGGCTTGCGCCGCGTCTTCCACCAGCCTGATCTTGTGTTTCTGACAGATGGCCTGCACGGCGTCGATATCGAAGGGCTGGCCATAGAGGTGAACGCCTATCACGGCTTTGGTTTTGGCATTGATCTTCGCCTCTATTTTTGAAGCGTCGATCTCCCAGGTATCGGGATCGCAGTCAACGAATACCGGCGTTGCGCCGGTGTACGATACGCCCCAGGCCGTCGCAATAAAGGTGTTGGCCGGGATTATTACTTCGTCGCCGGAGCCGATGCCGAGGGCCTGCATGGCCAGGTGAATGGCCGTGGTACCGTTATTCACGCCAACAGCAAAGCGCGTTTGGCAAAAAGCGGCAAAGTCTTTTTCAAAGGCTTCGACAAAAGGGCCTCCCGAGAAAGCCGTCTGTTCATATACTTTCTCGAAGGCTTCAAAAACTTCTTTTTTGATCTGCTGGTGCTGGCCTTTGAGGTCGAGACAGGGTATTTTTTTATTCATAGCGGTTTAGATGGTTTTAATGATTTTGGCCGGAACGCCGGCTACGACTGTATTTGCGGGCACGTCTTTCGTAACCACGGCGCCGGCGCCCACCAGGGCGTTCTCGCCGATAGTAATGCCGCAGAGTATGGTGGCGTTCGAGCCGATGGAAGCGCCCTTCTTTATTTTTGTTTCGATCACCGTCCAGTCGGCTTCCGTTTGCTGGCTGCCGTCGGCATTGGTTGCCCGCGGAAAAAGATCGTTGGTGAACATGACCCCGTGGCCGATGAACACGTTGTCTTCGATGTGCACGCCTTCGCAGATAAAACTATGACTGGAAATCTTGCAGTTCTTCCCGATGGAAGCGCCTTTCTGGATCTCCACGAAGGCGCCGACCTTGGAATGGTCGCCGATCGTACAACCGTAGGCATTGACAAAATTAAAGATGCGCACATGCTCCCCGAGGGTCACGTTGTTTAAGCTTTGCTTATCGTTGTTGATGGTTACGGTCTGCATGAGTTTATTTTATCCGGATTTCCTTGCCGTTGTTTTTGATCGATTGCTGGGAGGCTTCCAGGATGCGGACGACATTTCTGCCGAGCTCCGCGTTAGACAGCGGCGCGCGTTTCCGGATCACGGATTGCACGAAATCGTCTGCCACGCCGGCCAGCGCTTCCCGGCTCGACAGCTTGGGGATATAGACATCGCCGGTGCGGTAGTCGACCATGATACGGGTCTTGTCTTCTTCCGTTTTGTGGTTGTAGCCGGTATCGTAGACCCTGACTTTCTCCGAGGGCTCGAGGTCGTTATAGACGATCATTTTCTGATCGCCGCCGATGAGGGTCTGCCGCACTTTTACCGGAGATGACCAGGAGCAGGTGAAATGTGCGATGAAGTCGGAGTTATAGTTCACCGTGAGGTAAGCGATATTTTCAATTTTATTGCGGGTATGGGAGATACCGGTGGCGTTGATGCTTTCGGGCAGCTCCGGCACCAGGTAGGTGAGGATGGAAATATCGTGCGGGGCGAGATCCCAGAGCACGTTGATATCGGGCTGGAAGAGGCCGAGGTTGATACGGGAGGAGTCGAAATAAAGTGGCTTGCCGATCACCTGGTCCTGAATGAGCTCTTTCATCTTCTGCACTGCGCCGGTATAAAGGAACGTATGGTCGGCCATCAGGGTGAGGCCTTTCTGCGCGGCGAGTTCGATCAGCTCGTCAGCTTCGGCCACGGAGGAGGTCATTGGCTTTTCGATGAGCACATGCTTGCCGGCCAGAAGCGCTTTTTTCGCTAAGGCAAAATGAGTGAACACCGGGGTGGCGATCACCACAGCGTCGATCTCCGGATCACCGATAATATCGGATGCGTCTTTTACGCCCTGGATGGAAGGAAATATTTTGCCAAGCTGGGCCAGCCGTTCCGGGCGGGCGTCTGCAACTGCTTTCACGTTGCAATCCGCCGCTGCAAAGAAATTTCTGACGATGTTCGGGCCCCAGTAGCCGTAGCCGACGACGCCGATGTTGATATTTGACACGATTCGATTTGGTTTGTTTTAAGAATTTAGTTTATAGTGTTATCCAGATTAATGGGCGGACTTTTACCGGTTGGATCGGAGATGA
>DASZRP010000328.1:0-10980 GCA_035548895.1 Puia sp.
TCAAGGGATTGGGAGAAATTTCGCCGGAAGAATTTGCCCGATTCATCGGACCCGATATGCGGGTTCAGCCGGTCATGATCATGCCCGAGACCCATATCCAGCAGATACTTGAATACTTTATGGGAAAGAATACACCCCAGCGTCAGGATTTTATCATTGGTAACCTCAGAATGGAAATAGACCGGACTGAGCAGGACGAACTGGTTGCCTAAAATAAATAATTGCATGTTTCATATTGTCTTTCATCCCCGCGATACGGAAGTGCTTAATGCCGCAATGGATATGGATGAGGCCCTTGACGGAGAACTGGTATGCCTTTCCGATAATTATGCCCTTGGACCTATCGCTGATCTTTCTACCGTTGAGGGCGCCGTGCTGCGCAGGCAATGGTGGCTTGAGCTAAGCGTTCAGCCTGCTGATAATGATCCGCTAACTGCGGATCATGCAAATATAGGAGCGATGATCAACCGCATGCGGGAAGAGGAATTTGATCGAATCTGGATCTGGGTAGCGCCTAATGCGCGTGACCTGAGCGGTTATTATTTTCTGATCGGTCAACTGAAGGAATTTGCCGGAAGGGTGGATATTATTTCCCTGAACAATCTTCCCTTTATTAATGATAAAGGCGCTGTATTTTATCCGGCCACGCTGGCTGAAATTCCGCCCCGTGAATTCATTAAAGCAAAAAAATTAGCCAGGCCGGTCAGTCTGGCCGAGTTCGAAACGGATCCCGATGAATGGACCCGGCTGGCTGGCGAGAATAAAAATCTCCGCCTGCCGGAAGGCGCCAAAAAGCTCGTTCAGCAGGAAGAAGATTTTTTCGATGCGCCGCTGAAGAAGTTTATTACAGCAGACTTTCAAAAGCCCGCCAGGATAATCCACCAGTTTTTGTCTAAAACCTCAACGAAGACAGATGAGATCTTTCTGCAATGGCGTTTGAAAAAACTGGTTGCCGCCGGTGAGATCGAGCAGCAGGGAGAGACGATCCGGATTCCGGGCGCTGCGCTGGTACCTGATACTGCTGGCGCGACCGGGCAATAGTGAAGCTTGTCAATTTCCCACATTGAAAATACAAACCGATTACCGGATCCTGTTGGCTTTTGCCGGCATGTTCCTGCTAAAGACTACAGCTGCACAGGAAATACCCATTCGGGCCGCCCTGCTTGAAGGGAAGTGGACAGCACAATGGATCAGTTGTCCGAATATAGCCCAAAGGGCCTATGGCGTTTATCATTTCAGGAAACACATCACGCTTAAAGAAAAGCCGGCGCATTTTATCGTTCATGTTTCGGCCGACAACCGCTTCGTGCTGTTTGTAAATGGACAGGAGATTGGCCGTGGTCCGGCGCGCAGCAGTCTGTATAACTGGAATTTCGGGTCTTTCGATCTGGCGCCCGAGCTCAAGGCTGGAGAAAACATCATTGCCGCGCTGGTCTGGAACATGGGTGAATGGGCGCCCGTTGCGCAGATTTCCAATCAGACCGGGTTCCTGCTTCAGGGAGATAGTCCGGCAGAAGAGATTGCGAATTCGGATGAGTCGTGGAAAGTGCTCCACGATACTGCTTATTCTCCCACGGCTGAAAATATGAGCGCCCTGCTTCATACTTATATGGTGGTTGGTCCGGGTGACCTGGTTCACGGGGATGCCTATCCCTGGGGATGGGAAAAGGCCGGCTACTCCGACGGACAATGGCCGCGGGCAAGATCGCTGAATACGCCGGTCGTGACCAGTGGATATGGAAGCGACAATCAATGGGTGCTCAGTCCGCGAAGCATTCCTCCTATGGAGCAGAAAAAACAACGGCTGCGCGCTGTTCGCAGGAGTAGCGGACTGCACATGGATTCCGCTTTTATTGAAGGAACCGGTTCATTGGTTGTGCCTGCGCATACCAGCGTCAGCATTTTGCTCGATCAGTCATTTGAGACCGTGGCCTATCCGGTCATCCGGGTGAGCGGCGGAAAGCAGGCTAAAGTGCAGCTCACTTATGCGGAGGCGCTCTTCGACAAAACAGGAGAGAAGGGAAACCGCAACGAGATCGAAGGCAAAACGATGAAGGGGTTATTCGATATCTTTTATCCAGATGGACAGGCCGATCGTCAATTCAGCCCCCTCTGGGTTCGCACCTATCGATATCTTCAACTCGATATCCAAACGGAGAATGATCCGCTGGAGATTAAGGATCTCTATGGTATTGCAACAGGCTATCCGTTTACGCAGACAGCTTCATTTTCGTGCAACGATACTTCGCTGGATGCGATCTGGAAAACGGGTTGGCGGACCGCGAGACTTTGCGCCGGCGAAACCTATTTCGATTGCCCATACTATGAACAATTGCAGTACGAGGCGGATACCCGCATTCAGTCGCTGATCTCATTGTATAATACCGGCGACAGCCGGCTGATGCAAAAAGCGATCGACGATTTTTTCAATTCGAGAGTGCCGGAAGGGTTGACGCAGGGTCGTTATCCCAGCAGCCGGATTCAGGTCATTCCGACTTTCTCTCTCTTCTGGGTCTCGATGCTGTATGACTATTGGATGCATGGTCGCGATTTGCATTTTGCTGAAAAGTACCTGGATGCCGCGGCTATTGTATTGACCTGGTACGAAAATCATATTGATCCAAAATCGGGTATGCTGGGGCCGATGAAGTGGTGGAATTTCGTGGATTGGAACGACGCTTTTCCGGGCGGCGTTCCGGATGGGGCCACCGATGGACATTCATCAGTGATCAGCCTGCAGTTTGCTTGTACGCTGCGGCAGGCCGCTGCTCTTTTTAAGTACTATGGACGAACCGAAGCCGCTGCACACTATAACAGCTTGTCGCTGCAACTGGCCGATAAAACTTATCAATCCTGTTTCGACCGGCAGAAAATGGAAATGGCGAACACGCCGGAAAAGAACAGTTTCAGCCAGCATGCCGGAATTATGGCCTTGTTAGCCGACGCCATTCCGGCCGGGGATCAGCAAACAGTGATGAAAAAAATTCTTTATGACAGCAGCCTCAGCCAGGCTACTTTTTATTATCGGTTTTATCTGAACCGGGCGCTGATCAGGACCGGCATGGGCGACCTCTATTATCAGCAACTTCAACCATGGCGGAACATGCTGAAGATCGGCCTGACTACTTTTGCTGAACAGCCGGATCCCACGCGTTCCGATTGCCACGCCTGGAGTGCCAGCCCTAATTATGATTTTCTTGCCACGCTCTGCGGCATTCTGCCGGATGCGCCCGGTTTTCAACGTGTCCTGATAGGTCCTCACCCCGGCACGCTGAAACAGATTCACGGCAAAATGCCCATTCCTGCAGGAGAGGTTGAAGTCTCTCTGGAACGCAAGGGGGACAATGGCATCCACGGATATATTGTGTTACCTCAAAAAATATCGGGTCGTTTTGTCTGGAAGGGAAAGGAGATTAAACTAGTTCCCGGCCGCCAGGAGATTTCTCTCTGATATTCGACCGCTGCTTAAATATTTGTTAGCAATTGTTAGTGAAACGTTATAAGGGGGTTCCTCATTAATCTTTTGTCCGTTTCTTGCGTCTATAGAGATATAAACGCAAAGCACTATGAAGAAGTTAATGATGATGGTCTTGTCGCTCGGACTGGTATTGGGTGCTGCGGCTCAGCGGGGTCATGCCGTGGCGGCTTATCATGCGCCCACCTATTATGTAAGGCCTTCCGTGAGAGTCGGATTTGGATTCGGTTATTATCCGGCCTTTGCTCCCTATGGATTTTACTCGCCTTATTACTGGACGCCCTATGGGCCGTTTTATTACCCATACGCTTCCGCCTCGAGGCCATCGAAACTTTCCATGAAAGTTCAGGACATCAAGAATGATTATGCCGATCGTATCTATTCCGTTAAACAGGATACCCGTTTAACCCATAAAGAAAGGCGGCAGAAGATCCGTGAATTGAAAAAAGAACGGGATAAAGCGGTGGACGACGAGATCGCAAACTATCACAACAAACCGGTTACCCGTTAAGTTGAGTCAGGATTTTTATATAGGCCGCGCATCCCGGACGGTGCGTGGCCTTTTTATATTCTGCTGCCAACTCGTTTTCTTAAACACCGGCAACCCTGCGTTTATATTCCTGCAGCGCTTCCTCCAGCCGCACCCTGGCCGTCGTGTCGCCCGGAACGTTGTGGGAAGGATGAATGAATAATTTCACTCCGCGATCGGCCAATATCTCGGCTACGGTGGTCACCGTCATCCACACGCAGGTGATGAACGCCATGGTAGACACAGGTCCGATCTTATCCTGGTGGTTCTTCAGCGTAACGGAAGCGTCGCCGATGGGCGCACAGGTATCCACTACAATGTCGGCCAGCTCAAAAATATTTTTTCCGCAGGAGTGGCGGGTCTGCTTTCCTTTGGCTTCAGCGGCTGAACCGAAAACAACCAGTTTCATCCCTCGCTTCTTTGCTTCCAGCGCTATGTCGATGTTCACGTTATTGATGCCGGAATGGGAAAAAAGCCACATGGTATCGCGCGGATCGAATTGATATCCTTTCATAATTTCCACGCCATATCCTTCCACTCTTTCAAGGAATACGAATTGATGAACGCCCATTTCACCGGTGATATGAGTAAAGAAAGAAAGCGGCAGTTCGATCATCGGATGAAACCCGACGAAGCCGCCGATCCTCGGATACATTTCCTCGATCGGCAATGTAGCATGCCCGCATCCGAACGTATGTACCCACCGGCCGCAGGCAATGGAATCGGCCATGACTTCTGCGGCCTGCCGGATATTATCCATCTGGGTATTTTCAATTTGTGTCATGATCGATTGTGCATTCGTAAGCCATTGTTTCGCTAACATATATTTTCAGTTTGATTATTGAATTGATCTTGATTTTTTCAGGATGAAGAACCCGAGGATTGTCATCGCTATCCATTCGCCTGATATGAAATGGATAAGCTGATGAATGCCATAACGATGGGCGACAATGCCCATAAAATAATTGACGAGCATATTTCCCAGCAGGGCGATGCTCAGGGCAAAGCTGAAAGCCGTTGCAGAAAGCTGCCGGTAGGAACTGCCCACGATACCCAGCATGATGGGGAATCCGCCTGCCAGGCCGGCGCCGAGCAGAAACAGCCCGGTTGCGGCTAACGCGAATTGTCGCGAATAGCCCAGCAATCCGGTTCCGATCAGGATCAGGAAAAAAGCGGCAACCAATAATTGAAGCGTGCCCGCCTTTCGGAACACCGTTCCATACAGCAGGCGGGTGATGGTCATCCCCGCAACGAAGAGAGAAAGGGCAAAGAGCGCCTCGCGGGTGCTGGTAACGAATACCTGACTGAGATAAGTGGTGGTCCAGTTATTCAGCAGCGCTTCGAAGCTGGACTGGCAGAAAAGAAAAAAAGCGATGCCGACCAGCAAAGGGTCTTTGATAAGCCGGAGACTTTGGGCGATCGGAAAGCCCTGGCGGTGCTTTGCCGGGGGAAAACGAATGGAAGCCATATAGCCGCTGATGATCAGCGTAAGCAGACCGACCATGCTGACGATCTGAGGCATGGCGAAATGATTTTCAAGCAAACCGATCAGGGAAGGCATGCCCAGAGCCCCGATGCCAAAGCACACGCCTAGCAGGCTGAGGTTCGCTGTTTTATTTTCATCGGAGATATCTGCGGTCAGCGCATTCGTGGCTCCGTTCATCGCGCCGCCCCCGATGCCAAAAAGCAGTACGCCGCCCTGGAGCAGACCGGTGGTTTGAGCATACGCAATACCCATAAAACCGGCTGCCAGGAATATTCCGGATAACACCAACAGTAGCTTATATCCGTATTTATCGCAGAAAGGGCCGAAGGCAAGCGAGCCTGCCAGGATGCCGAGGGGCAGGATGGAAAACAAAGCGCCTGCAGCCAGGTCATCAAGACCGAATCGTAATTTGAGGGCAGGCACCACCGATCCGAGCGTGATAAAAGAGATGCCGAATATGAGCATTCCAAGGCAGGCGGCGGAGAAAACAAGTTTTCGGTTGTGCATCGGCGTTTCCTGTTTTATCGGCTGACTACGTTTTTCGAGGCTAAAAATCCGGCGCCGAAAAGTCCGGCGTCTCCATCTAAGGCGGTCACCCCGATACTGCATTGCTGCATGCCGATAGGCTGAGCCCATTTCGTCGATTCGGCAATGATATCCGGAATGAACCGGCGGGCCGGACCGAATACGCCACCGCCGAATATGATCTTTTCAGGGTTGAAAAGGCTGACCAGGTTGGCCACGGTCATTCCCCACAATTCAATGCATTGCCGGATAACCGCTACGGCCAGTTCATCTTTTTCTTCACAGGCTTTAAATACATCGGCGGTCTGCAGTGTTTCGGGTGATTTATTTTTGAGTGACCCGGAATAAGCCGGGTTCATTTCGAGTCTTCTCAGCGCCTCTTTCACAATCCCCTGTCCGGAGGCCTGCGATTCCAGGCAGCCGCAGGCTCTATAGGAAGGACTAAACGGAGGCGTCAATGCAAGCCATCCTGCACAGCCGGCTATGTCCTGCGAGCCGCGCAGGGGCGTTCCATCGATAATGATCCCGGCGCCAATGCCTGTGCCTACAGCCAGAAAGATCGCATCGCGAGAACCCCGGGCATTTCCTTTCCAGCATTCGCCGAGAATGTAACAGGTTCGGTCGCTGTCGATCGTTACCGGAATATTGCCGGCGGTTTCGCGCAACTCGGCCAACAGCGGATAGTCATCCCATCCTTCAAGGTTGGGCGCCCATACCGTTCCTTTCTCTCTTCTGTAAATGCCGGGAACGGAAATGCCGATCGAACAGATCTCCGGATAAGTCTGCAATAACCGCCCGGTTATTTCCCTGATCAGAGAACCGATCTCGCGGCCCTTTAGCTGACCTACCGAATGGGCTTCTTTCCCCGCCAGCTTTCCTTCGCCGGTGAATACCGCAAAGGCCAGTTTGGTGCCGCCAAGGTCAATGCCTAATAAAGTAATGCGATTCGTCATGATGGTGAAGCGGTCTTTTCCGATAACGCGTTGGTTTGCTGCTTTTTTCGTCTTTCCGGCTACAAATTAATAATCTTGCATAAACCCGCAAAAACAAATATCGCATCGCTTGCTGGTTTTATGGGGCAACAACTGAATTTTCTTTTATTTTCAGGGAACTTATATTTGATTATGGAATCGCATATCGCGAATATGCTCAAGAAAGAGCGGCATGCTTACATCCTCAAGCAGATCAACCTGCACAATAAGGTATTGTCGTCGAGCCTGAGCATTCAGCTCCAGGTATCTGAAGATACTGTCCGCCGCGACCTGTTCGAATTAGCCGAAGCGGGTGAGATCATCAAGGTGCATGGGGGCGCCTTATCCAGGTCTTATCATTTTCCCGCACAGCAAAGTGTAGTCTATGCGCGGGAGGCTAAAATGGAGATTGCCCGCAAAGCGGTCGGCCTGATCAAAAAAGGAATGACCGTATTGACGGAAGCCGGCACTACCATGATGGAAATGGTCAGGCTTATTCCCGCCAGCCTGGAAGCTACTTTTTTTACGGTCAGTCCGCTGATCGCGCTGGAGCTGGCGGAGCGCCCCTTGCTTAGTGTTAACCTGCTTGGCGGGCAGGTAGATATGTCATCCCAGATCTGCATTGGAGAAAAAATGATCCGGGAGCTTTCCCAGATCCAGGTAGATCTTTGCTTTCTCGGCGCCAACGCCATCGACTCACGGCAGGGGCTGACCGAAATTGACTGGCGGGTGGTACAGGTAAAGAAGTCTATGATCGATGCCTCATCCCGGCTGGTGGTGCTGACCATTGCTGAAAAGCTGAACTCGGCGCACCGGATGCAGGTCTGCAAACCCCAGCGCATAGACCATCTCATCACCGAGCTCAAGCCTGCCGATAAAAAGCTCTCGGCTTACAAAAAACATATGACGGTAATATAATGAACTGGGCGGATCCTATTCCAGGTGGCTTTTAGCCCAGGCAATCATCAGTTCATTCCGATCCGAATTCCAGGCTTTTTTATACAGTTCGCGAACCACCTCAAGCCATTTTAATTTCCGGTCGTTCACATTGCCCACGTCTTCGGTTCCCCCGTTGGCAATATAGTCTTCGCGGGTTGTACTGCATATTCTGCCGTATTTGCCTGACTGAGGCTTCAGGTCGGCATTGGTGATCCGCAGATAGAAGTCAAGCTGTTCCGGCGTACAGGTCTTGTCTTTCGGGAATTGCGTGCTGTCGGCGACATAAACCGTCACGCCGTCTTTGAAAATATAGGGCTCCTGGAAATCTTTTGTGTATTGATCTTCATATACCACGCCTTTCACCGGAAACTGCGCGCCCGACTGGCCGCGGATCCAGAGAAACAAACTGTTTACATAATGATAGTCCACACTTTTTTTTACTTCCCAGCAGGTGGTGAGTATCCACATGGCCAGCTTTTCCGGAGCCGGGTCCAGCAAATACACTTTTCCCGTTTTCGGCTGATGCGTATATAGGTCACTGGTAGTCTGATATTGATACAGCTTCACGGGGAATCCTTCCCAGCCTGGAAGCGTGTCTGTGGTCTGCAGAAGAGTCTGTGCCATATAGGCCTGGTCCAGCAGGTCTTTGCATCGTTGAACCAGCCCGGGCAGGCTGTCCCGCAGATAGTCGGAAGGCAGGTTGCCGCTTTGTCCTTGGCAGAACAGAAAGCCGATGAGCAGCAGTGGCGTAAGTATATTCTTTTTCATGAGCAGATAATGATTTATCGCAGCAGCTCATCTATCCGCACAAAACTGTAACCTTTCTTTTTGAGCGCGGCGATGAGTTCGGGCAGGCGTGCATAGGCTTTATCTGTGCGTCGGGGATCAGTGCCGATATGGAAGAGCAGGATAAATCCGTTGAGGCCGGATGACGATTCCCTTTCCAACCGGTAAACAGAGCGCAAAACGGAATCGGTGGTGACGTATTTTTCGCCCATCTCGGGATAAGTGTATTCCGCATTGCTGCGCGTGCCGGGTGTGAAATTCACTAATTGCAGTCCGGCTTCCGCAGTCCAGTTCGCAATGGAATCGTTATACCATTCGTAAGGCGGAAGAAAATAGGGCGCTTCTTTTTTCCCGATCCCCCGTTTGGCCAGTTCGCGGTACGCATTATCCAGGTCTTCGTCAAACTGCCGGCGGGTTACCAGCAGGCTGTCCCTGTTTATCCAGTCGCAATACAGCAAATGCTTATTGGAATGCGATCCGAGGTAATTCCCCTGCTGCTGAAGCCGGTCAAGTACGGTTTTGAATGCCGGGTTGCGATAGAAATTGCCGGTCAGGAAAAAGGAGGCCTGGATTTTTTGTTCTCCCAAAGTATTTGCAATGGATTTTGCGCCGTCGCCGAATTCATCTCCGGTAAATACGAGAGCGATCTGCTTTTTCTTTTCGTCGCCCCGGATAATAGCGCCGTAGCTTCTGGTGAATAATTTTCCGCTGGCCGACAGCCTGGCTTCACGGGTCTTGGCTGCCAGCAGGTAAACCAGCGATGCCGTGCCGTCGGTGGTCGGTTCATTCGTGCTGTAATCTCCCGGATCATCATGATAAACGACGAGGTCCGATTGAAAGGCGGCATAAGGATCCGGGAACTCCAGCCTGAGTCCGCGCAGGTTCCGGAAAATGCTTCCGTACACGGGACCGTCGACCATGGCGCCGTCAAGCGGATAGTGATAGAGATAGTTCAGGGATGAATGCGGGTGTCTCGGGCTGTCGCCGTTTGCCGGCAATCCGAATACCATGCTCTTTCCCCAGGGGTTGCAGCCGAAGATCCAGTCGAAGCCCGCCTGTTCCAGTTCTTCGAATTGCCGGTCGCCGCTGAGCACGCGATAGAGATAGCACTGGATCGTGAAGGAAACGGTAAGATTGTTCGAGCACCAGATAAAAGGAACGCCGCGATAGAAAGCATTTTTGCGTGCCTTGCGCCAGACCCGCTCGATACCTTCCCGGTAATAGCTGATCAGCGCTGCTTTTTCCTTGCCCTGCGCTTCTAAAGCCAGTTCGTAATGACCGAAATTGTGAAAGGGATACCATTGATAGTGATGAGCCGTATCGGCGCCCATCCAGGGGGTGACTTTTTCCTGCGCACCGTAGTCGACGGCCTGTTGGTAATAAGCCGTTTGGCCGGTGAGCCGGAAGAGATCTGCTGCAGCCAGCTCCATATCGTCAACCCAGTTTCCCTCTTCATAGTAATAGGGTTCGCGGTTGGGCGCTGTCTGGCAAACGCCGGGTTTCTCCAGGCCCAGTTCATAAGCAGACTTCGATTTTTCGGCTAACAGAGCAGAAAGCGCCGGGTCTTCTTTTTTATAGAGGTATGAACCGAGGGCGAACGCGCTGGCAAATTTACCCGCCGCAGAGGCGACACCGGTAGTATGGTTCTTGTACTGACCAAGCCCCTGCGGTTCACCCGTGGCAAAATAAACAGGTCTGGCCAGGCCCTTGCCATAACCGTAATCAACGGAATCCCGGGTCGGCAACCGGAAGCCCTGGTGATCGCGATCGTCTGCCAGCTGTGTGAAAAGCCAGTCCTTGCGCGGATGCATTTTCAGCAGCCAGTTCAGCCCCCAGCGCGCTTCGTCTAAAACGTCTGCGATACCATCCTGGCCATCTAATCCATTGGCCAGATGCGTATCGGTGAACACTTCCGGGAAGTCGCGCCAGGCGCCGAGCAGGTGATAGGTTGCGGTTGCAGAGGTGGTAACATATTGAAGATAGTCGGTCGCGTCGTGCCAGCCGCCCGAAACATCGATGTGCGTGCCGTCGGGCATCGGACCATAAATGGTATAGCCGTCGTGCGTGTGACAGGAATCTTTCAGAAAAGGATTGAAGCCGCTTCGCTGCTGACGGAGATAGCGAAGCAGAAAATCAGGCGTGCCGTCGTAAATGGCTGTCGCAATACGGAAGACCGGAGAGACGGCTTTTCCGCATCGCAGATAATAGTTGCCGGGTGTCTGAAATGCGGTGAAATTGAGACGGAATGTCTGCTGAAACGGTCCGTAGG